>JANMCI010000454.1:0-4365 GCA_031361245.1 Rhodobacterales bacterium | reverse complement strand
GTATCGCCAGTGGCAACGCGCAACCCGGCGTTGAAGTTACCGTCATGCCGAGCGGCAAAACTGCCACCAACGCTCGGTGCCGCCGTTGGAACGCCGCCTGAAAGTCGATCCCGACCGTCGCGGCCTGCTGCCCTACGACATCGCCGACTGACCTCAGATCGCAGCACGGGCAGAGATGTTGAACGCTCCGCGGGGAGTATTTTCGCCAAGATGAAAGCACATAAAGGAACTGCCATGATCCCGACCAGCTTCCCCCCGCGTGAAGAAATCGCCCGCCTCACCGCCCGCGCTTTACTGGAAATCAAGGCGGTGCATTTCAACGCCGAGACACCCTTCACCCTGGCCTCTGGCCCTGCTGGACATGGCGCCGGGGGATGTGCTGCTGGTCTTTGACATCCGCCGCTATGAAAACGTCGTGCTTCAGGTTGCCGAGATGGCCCGCGAGCAGGGGGCGGAGATCGTGTTGGTCACCGATCGCTGGGTCTCGCCCGCCGCCCGCTTTGCCAGCCACACCTTTGCCTGCCACATCGAGGCGCCGTCGGCCTGGGACAGCAATGTGATGCTGATGGTGCTGGTGGAAACCCTGCTCGCCGCGGTGCAGGACCTGACCTGGGGCGTCACCGCGGGGCGGATGCGGCGGCTGGAAGAGCTTTACGCCCGCACGAAATTCTTTCGCCGCCACCGCTAGATCCGGCCGTCCAGATCTGGACTATATTTTTTGTCCATAGTTATCAGTTGGTTGGTTTTCAGAAATTCACCAAGCATTAACCTTGACCGTCGAGGGATGCCGCCCCCCATAGGCGTTCAGAACGACCGCGGCCAGCAGGACGGTGCCTCCGGTGAGGGTGCCGCGGGTGACGCTTTCGTCCAGAAAGACCCAAGCCCAGACCGGCGCCAGCAACACCTCGACCAGCGAGATCAGGGTCGCCTGTGCGGCGGGCACGACGCGGCTGCCGATGGTGTAAAGGATGAGGCCCCCGGCAAGGGTGGCCGCTCCCATGCCAACGGCAAGCGCGATGTCGCGGCCCGGCACCAGCAGGGTCTGACCCATCAGGCCGCTGGCCACGGCCCCGGCGACCATCGCCATCACCCCCCCCAGCAGAATGGCCGGCAGCATGTTGGCGCGCTTTCCCCGCCGCAAGGCCACGGTGAAAATCGCAAACCCCAGCGCCGACCCAAGGGCGGCGGCATTGCCATAAAGCGTTCCACCCGCCACGCCTCCGCCAACCATCACGCCGACCCCCACGACAGCCAGACCGATCGCAAACCAGGTCAAACCGCTGACGGCCTCGCCCAGCACGACCCGTCCAAGGACGGCCGCAAAGAACGGCGAGGCGGTGAACAGCAGGACGGCATTGGCCACCGTCGTGGTCTGAAACGAATAGATCGCCCCGGAAAAGGCCATGACCAGACCTGCCCCACCCAGAACTCCCGGCCAGCCGACGGCGCGCAACTCGCGCCCGACCCTGCCGCCCGCGCCCTGCCACAACCAGATCAGCAGAACCGGCACCATCCCGGCAGAGCGCCAGAACAGGATGGCCCAAGGTTCGGCGTCATGGATGTTGCGGATCAGCAGGCCCTGAACCGACCACACCACCCCCGCCAGAAAGACCAGCGCCGCCCCTTTTGCGTAAGTCATTGCCTGCCCCTGATCCGGCCCACAGGCTGACGGGGCCGGTGCTGCGGGTCTGTTCCAAATGCGACGGGTCGGGGCGGGGACAGGCGAGCATCGCTTGAGGCGTCAGGATCTTGAGGCGAGAGCACGGTATTCAGGTTCCAGAATGGCCATGATCCAATCGTCATGCCAGACGCCTCCCACATGTGCTGACTCGCGCTCGGTCCCCTCATGGCGAAAGCCGCAGGCGAGGTAGCACCGGATGGCGCGGGTGTTGTAGGCGAGAACCCGCAAATCGACGCGGTGCAGATGCATCACGTCAAAGGCATGTTCCAGGACAAGTGCCACGGCTTGCCGACCGATGCCGCGACCCAGATAGCGTTCGTTGAGCAGCCCGATACCCAGCCGGGCGCGGGCATCGGAGGGGACCAGGCCGTTCAGACCGGCATGCCCCACAAGCTGCCCGTCCGCCTCGATCATCCAGGCACAGGGATGTTCGACGTGAGACTTGTAAAAGCTTTCCGCCTGCTCAAGGGTCGTCTCGGCCGCGCTGTCGGCGTCGGCGCCATACATCCGGTTGATCTCGGCCGAAAAGCCGAGCCGCATCCGTGCCTCGATATCTTGGGGCACGGGTTTGCGCAGGCGAACGACCGGGGGCGTCACCTAGTATCCCAGATTGCGGTTGACGAGGTTCAGAAACGGCTCGCCCGCCTCGCCGCGCCGGATGTTCTCGACCAGCACGCGGGCAGCGCCGCTGGCGCGGGTGTCGGCGGCGATATGGGGCGTGACGGTGATGCGGGGATGGGACCAGAACGGGTGATCCTGCGGCAAAGGCTCGACCCGGAACACGTCCAGTGTGGCATGGCCGATCTGACCCGAGGCGAGGGCGGCCAAAAGGGCGTCGTCGTCGATCAGGGCACCCCGGCCGGGATTCAGGACGACGGCGCCGCGCGGCAGGAAGCCAAGGGTTTCGGCGTTCAGGATGTTCTCGGTCTCGGGTGTCTTGGGCAGCAGGGTCACCACGATCTGCGCGCGGGACAAGGCGGCGCGCAGGTCGGTGGTTGCCTTGATGCCGGGCACGTCCTTGGGCGTCCGGCTCCACCCGGTGACCGGGAAATTCAGCGCGCCAAGCGCCCGCGCGCAGGCGGTTCCCAGCGCCCCCATCCCCAGCATCGCCACCGGCCGTTCCCGGGCCAGCGGCGGACAGGTCGGCTCCCACATATGCGCGGGGTTCACGATGTGACGGTCCATCCCCAGATGATGGCGCAGCGTGTGGCCCACGACCCATTCCACCATGCCCTCGGTCAGCCCGGTATCGACCATCCGGCACAGGGGCTGGGTCAGGGTGGCATTGCCGACGATGCGCTCGACCCCGGCCCACAGGCTCAGCACGGCCTTGCAGCCGGTGAAGGGCGCGAAATCCTGCAGCGGCGCCGACGGGGCGTAGATGATGTAATCGACGGCCCTCGGGTCCGGTGCTTCGGTCACCACGCGCCCCGCGATCCCCGCTTCGGCCAGCAGGTCCGGCAGAATGTCGCGGTACTCATGCCACAGCGCGGGGGCGGCAAAGAAGATCAGGGCCATGGATACCTCAACGGCTCAGCGCCAACCCGGCATTCACCACCAGGGCCAGAATGACCGTGTTGTAGAAGAACGAGCAGATGGAGTGCAACAGCACGACTTTTCGCATCTGGACGGTGGTCACCTCAACGTCCGACACCTGCGCCGTCATGCCGATGGTGAACGAGAAATACATGAAATCCCACGCGCCGGGTTCAGGCTTGGTCACATGGGGAAACTCCAGCCCCGCCGTCCCTTTGGGCGCGTAATAAAGATGCGCGTAGCGATAGCCGACCAGCACATGCACCAACAGCCAGCCCAGTGGTGCCGCCGACAGGGCGAACAGCGATTCCGCCAGCGTCCCCGCCCGACTGTTCAGCACCAGAAAGATGGCGGTGATGGACACCACGACCGCAGCGACCGCCAGCAGCAGGATCAGGGCCGAGCCTTCGTCATCCGCCTCGGCGTGGCGGCGCAGATCGTCAACCCCGGTCACGATGGTCAGGCGCAGCATCTGGATCAGATAGATGGCGAAAAAGCCGTTGACCGCGATCAGCGAGCGCATGGCCAGATCGACCTCTGCGGCCGAGGTGACGACCCAGATCGTCAGCCCGAACACAAAGGCGACCAGAAAGCGGAGATGTCTGCGGAATGCGACCATTCAACGCAGCCTATGCACGATTGCGCTTTGCACAAGCCCAAAGGCCAATAGCAACACCAGCGTTGCAGATCCGCCATAGCTGAGGAAGGGCAAGGGCACGCCCACGACCGGGGCCATGCCCATCACCATGGCAAGATTGACCGCGAGATACAGAAAGAAATTGGCGGCGATGCCGACGATCAGCAGGCTGGAAAAGCGGTCCTTGTTCTGGATCGCGGCCCAGAACAGGAACAAAAGGATCAGGCCATACAGCGTCAGAAGCGTGATGGCGCCGACAAAGCCGAACTCTTCGCCCAGCGTGGTGAAGATGAAGTCGGTCTGCTTTTCGGGCAGAAAGTTCAGCCGGCTTTGCGTGCCCTGCATGAAGCCCTTGCCGGTCCAGCCGCCCGAACCCAGCGCGATCTTGGCCTGCATGATGTTGTAGCCCGCGCCCAACGGATCGGCAGAGGGGTCCAGAAAGGTGTCGATGCGCTTGTATTGGTAATCATGCAGGAACTGCCACGGCGTGCCGCGGGTCAGAAAGACGCCC
>JANMCI010000357.1:0-2544 GCA_031361245.1 Rhodobacterales bacterium | reverse complement strand
GCAGGCGCTTGGGCTGCCCCGTCCGTCGCTGCGCATCGCCACGGCGTCTTTCATGCTGACATTGGCCCTGTTGCAGCGTTCGGATTCCATCGCCGTTGTGCCCCGCTCCGTGGCCCGCCAATTTGCCGCCCCGCCCCATATAGGGCTGGCCATTCTGCCGCTGGGTCTGGGCATCGAGGTGGAACCCTACGGCATGATCTCGCGCGAGCGGGTGACGCTGACCCCGGCGGCGCGGCGCCTGGCTGACCTAATCAAGGCGGGCTAGCGGCGCGAGGACCGGGCGGCCGCGTCAGCCACCCTTGCGGGCAACCAGCATCAGGTTGTTCGCAGGCATCGCCTGACACGTCACGGTCAAGCCCTGCGCCTGCAACTGTCCCGTGACCGCAGTGATATCCTTGTAGCCAAGCAGCGGATCTTGCGCCCGCAAACTGGCATCAAACGCCGCATCGCCGTCAGAGGTTGCCCGGCCGTCGCGCAGGAAGGGGCCGTAGATCAGCAAGAGGCCGCCCGGCCCAAGGGCAGCGCCGGCCTCGGCCATCAGGACCTTGACGGCGGCGTCCGGGATCAGATGCAAAAGGTTGACCACCAGCACCGCGTCCAGCGGGTGCCACGCAGAGGCCCAGCCCGGTTGGGCCACATCCAGCACCACCGGCGCGCGCTGGTTGGCCGCATTTGCCCAAGCTGCGATCGACGGCAAATTCTCGAGGTTCACGTCACTGGGCTGCCAGTCGATGCCGGGCAGAGCGGCGGCAAAGGTTGCGGCGTGCTGGCCGGTGCCCGAGGCAAGTTCCAAAAGCCGCCCGTGGGGGGGCAATTCGCGCCGCAACACCTCCAGGATCGGGGCCGCATTGCGGGCGGCAGAGGGCGCGTGGCGGCGACCGTCGGGCGTGACCTCTGCCCCGCTGTCGGGCAGCCGAAGGCTCATGTGAACCGCGCCGGAGAGAGCGCCGCCACCAGTTCGGGCGCAAGCTGAGGGTCACGCCCGACGATCAGATCGGCGGTCAGCTGGCTTGCGGCGGGTGCGGATTGAAAGCCATAGCCGCCTTGCCCGCCCAGCCAGAAGAACGACGGCTCACGCAGGTCGCGCCCGATTACCAGCACCCTGTCGGGGGCAAAGGTTCTGAGGCCGGCCCAGTTCGAGATCAGCCGCGTCACAGGCTCGGTCACCATTTCCTCATAGCGCGCCAACCCCTCGGCCAGCACCATGTCGTCGGCAAAGGCGTCATGCGGGTCCATCGGATGTTCCTCGGCGGGCGAAACGATCAGCGCCCCCGCATCCGGCTTGGCATACCAGGTCTCGCCAACCCCGAACAGCATGGGCCAGCGGCCGGTGTCATGGCCCCCCGGGGCAGGGATGCGCGCCATCGAACGGCGGTTGGGCTGAAAGCCCAAGGTTTCGATCCCGGCCATTGCCGCGACATGATCGACCCACGCCCCCGACGCATTCACCAGAATGCTGCTGGTAAAGTCGCCCACCGGCGTCTTGACCCGCCAGCCACCCGCAATTCTGGCAATCGCCGTTACCCGCGCCTTGGTCTGGATCTGTCCGCCATTGCCGCGCGCGGTGCGGGCAAAGCCTTGGATCAGCAGATCGGTGTCGATGTCCCACGCAAGGTCTGCCATCGCGGCCCCCGCCACCATCGCCGGATTCAGGATGGGCACCATGGCGCAGGCCTCTTCGGTCGACACCATGGTCAGCTCCATATCGTCGGCATCCCGGGCCAGCACATCCAACTCGCCCGCCTTGGCGATGGTCAATTGGCCACGATGGCTTAACACGTCATGCTGGGAGCGAAAGAAATCGCCCGAGGCCAGTGACAGACCGACCACTGCGGGCGCGCCGTAATGCGGCTCGTACATCGCGGCTGACCGCCCCGAGGCGTGGTGCGCGAGATGATCCTCGCCCTCCAGCAGCAGGACAGAGCCATGGGCCGAAAGCCGGGCCGCTGCCGAAATCCCGGCAATTCCTCCACCAATGATCAGAAAATCCACATCCATTGCTGTCTCCATTCCGCGACACCCTAACCTCAGTTGCAGGGGGGGCTCAAGGCGGGTTGACGCGATAAAAATACATGAATATGTATATACACCATGAACAATGCTCTTGCCCTTTTGCAACTGATCGCCGATCCGACCCGGCTGGCAATCCTTGAAACGCTGAAGCAGGGCGAGGTGCCGGTCGGGCGCATAGTCGCAGAGGTGGGCATCCGGCAGTCCGGGGTCTCGCGGCATCTGCGCATCCTGCATGGCGCCGGGGTGGTCACGGTGCGGGCAGACGGGCAGCGACGGCTTTATGCCCTGCGCCCGGAACCTTTTGCCGCCTTGGACGACTGGATTGCCGGCTACCGCAACCTGTGGACCAAACGGCTTGACCGCTTTGCCGGGGCGTTGAGCGATCGGCATCTTGATAAGGACGCGCAATGAACCCTGATGTCGCGGCCCTGCCGGAGGGCGAACTGTTCACCCTGACCCGCCGCTTTCGCGCCTCGCTGGACGATTTGTGGGCCCTTTGGACCACGGCGAACGGCATTGAAAGCTGGTGGG
>JANMCI010000269.1:0-5945 GCA_031361245.1 Rhodobacterales bacterium | reverse complement strand
GCACTCACATCGATCTCTATCCGGCCCTCAAGAAAGGCTACCGCGAAGGCCGCTTCCCCAAGCCGTCGCATTGGAACCCGCGTTGCCCCAACAAGGTCCGCTATGAAATGCTGACCCGCCTCGGCTATTTCGTCACCGAATCTTCCGAGCATTTCGCCGAATACACACCATGGTTCATCAAGCGGGACCGCCCCGACCTGATCGAAAAATTTGGCATCCCGCTTGATGAATATCCCAAGCGCTGCGTCGAACAGATCGCCCGCTGGAAAAAGGAAGCGGCGGCGCTGAAGACGGCGAATACGGTCGAAGTCAAGGAAAGCCACGAATACGCCAGCCAGATCGTGAATTCGGTCGTGACGGGCGAGCCTTCGGTGATTTACGGCAACCACGGCAACAAGGGCTATATCCCGCAACTGCCCGACGGCTGCGCGGTCGAGGTGCCGACGCTGGTTGACCACATGGGCCTGCAGCCCACGGTGGTGACGGATATTCCGCCGCAGCTGATTGCGCTGATGCGCACCAACATCAACGTGCAGGATCTGACGGTGCAGGCCCTGCTGACCGAGAACCCCGAGCATATCTATCACGCGGCCATGCTGGACCCGCATACCGGGGCGGAACTGGATCTCGATCAGATATGGGCACTGACCCATGACTTGCTGGAGGCCCATGGCGACTGGCTGCCGGCGTGGGCCCGGGTCGACAAGCGCAAGGCCGGATAAGGGGACGGGCCTCGGGGGCATCGAGCCCCCTCGGCCCGTGGCAAGGCCGGGGGGATTTCACATCCCCCGGGACCCCCCGGTGGAGTATTTCTCAAGGTGCAAATCGTGGTGTGGCCGAAGAATATCGTCATTGTGGGCGGCGGCACCGCCGGGTGGCTGGCGGCGATGATGCTGTCGGATGTCGCGGCCCGCAAGGGCTGGGGCAGCAAGGTCACGGTCGTCGAGAGCTCAAAGATCGGGGTGATCGGGGTGGGCGAGGGGTCCACGGCGGTGTTTCGTCAGATGCTGCGGCACTTCAGGCTGGATGAGGCCGAGTTTCTGCGCGAAACCGGGGCCACGATCAAGTATGGCATCCGGCACCGCGACTGGCGGCGGTTGGGGCATACCTATGACGGGCCGATCGACAGCCCGCAGATGGTGGCTGGCGGGGCGGATCTGGACCTTTATGCCGTGGCAGCGGGTCGGTCGGTCGGCGAGGCGCATCTCTTTCAGCATCTGCTCAACGGGCAGAAGGCCCCGGTGGCGCTGCGCGAAGGCAGGCCGGTGCAGGCGGGGCCGTTCCATTATGCCTATCATTTCGATCAGGCGCTGGTGGGGGCATGGCTGCGGCGCAAGGCGCACGGGATCACCCTGATTGACGATCAGGTTCAGGGGGTTGAGCGGGGCGAGGCCGGGATTGCGGCGCTGACCCTGGAAAGCGGGCAGCGGGTCGAGGGCGATTTATTTCTGGATTGCACCGGCTTTCGGCGGCGGTTGATTGGCGATCTGGGGGCGGAGTGGCTGAGTTACCGCGACGTCTTGCCGGTCAACCGGGCGATGCCGTTCTGGGTTGATCTCAAGGAGGGCGAGGAGATAGCGCCCTGCACGCTGGCCTGGGCGCAAAAGTCGGGGTGGCTGTGGTGGATCCCGACGCAGGGGCGCTATGGGGCGGGCTATGTCTATTCCGACGCCCATACCACGCCAGAGGCCGCCAAGGCCGAGATCGAGGCGGCGCTGGGCCATGAGATCCACCCGCGCAACGACATCCGCATCGAGGCCGGGCGGCAGCGCGAGGCGTGGATCGGCAATTGCGTGGCGGTAGGGCTGGCGTCGAGTTTCCTGGAGCCGTTGGAGGCGACGTCGATCCACGGCACCATCGTCCAGATGATGATGCTGTCGGAATGGCTGGGGCAGGGGGACGGGCGGGCGCGCTATAACGCGGCCGTAGGGCGGCAGGTCGATGATTTCCGCGATTTCATCCGGCTGCACTATGTCAGCGAACGGCGCGACAGCCCGTTCTGGCGCGATGTTGCGGCGAGCCATCCGGCCGTGGTGACGGACCGTCTGGCCCAGTGGCAGGATCTTATTCCGCGCCCTGCCGACTTTCCGCGCTTTCCGCCGGGGTTGGAGCATCTGGGGCTGGCCCATGTGCAAGAGCAGCTTTACCTGCCGGTGCTGGACGGGCTTGGCCTGTTGAACCGGCCCGCGGCACAAGCCGAGATGGCCGCCAACCCCAAGGCGCGCGATCTGGCGCGCAAGACCCATGCCGCACTGGTGGCCGAATATGCCGCCGCAGCACGGCAATGCCTGCCGCACCGGGCGTGGTTGCAGTCGCTGTCGGCCTAGCTTGCCTCGAGCCGTGTCGCGCGGAACTCGAGAGGTGCCATGCCGCGATAGCGGCGGAAGGCTTTGGCGAGGTAGTTGCCGTCGGCAAAGCCGGTTGCGGCGGCGATGTCGCTGACCGTCATCTCGGTCGCCAGCAGCAGGCGTTCGGTCCGCTCCATCCGTCGGGCCTGGACATAGGCGGAGGGTGGTTGTCCCAGCGCGGCGCTGAAGGAGCGGACGAAATGGGCGCGGCTGATCGCGGCGATGGCGGCAAGGCGGTCGACGGTCAGGGCGTCGGCGAGGTGGTCCTCGATGTGAGCGACGACACGGGCCATCGCGGCGGGCAGGACCTTGTCCGCCCCTGAGCGCTCGCCAAAAACCCCGTCATGCAGTGCCGCCATCGCAGCATAGGCGGCGGTTGAGGCGGTGCCGGGCGTGGGGCGGGGTTCGGTCAGCAGGGTCAGGCAGGCGCTGGCCAGACGTTCCACCAGTGCGGGGCCGATCTCCAGCACCGGGCCTGCCGCACCCAGAAGTTCGCGGGCCAGACGCAACGCCTCGCGGCCATGCAGGACGGCCCAAAAATACTCCCAATGCCCCCCACGCTCCAGCCAGTAGCGGTGGTCATGCGGCACCGTCACCAGCATGGTCTGACCGGGACGCAGCCGGTAGGACGCGCCGGCATAGTCAAGCCGACCCTCGCCCAAAGTCGTGTGCTGAAGCACGAGAAACGGCGAAGTGCCGCGTTTCATGCCGTCCCAGGCGTAAATCTCGTTCTTGCGCTGCTCATACCCCACACTTGCCGCCATGCAGTGCAAGGGGGCGGCGGCGCGGGGCAGGTCCAGCCTGCGGATGTCGTGGCCGTGGGCGAGAAGGTCGGACAGCATGAAATTACCCGCGATGGCACAAGTTTTCTCTACACGCAGGCGGCTGCGGCGGCTAGGCTTTTCCCAAGGCAAAGGAGGACATCATGACGTTCAAGATCACCATCATCGGGGCCGGGTCGGTCGGCTTTACCAAGAAGCTATGCTCGGACATCCTGAAAGTGCCGGAGTTCGAGGATGTCGAAATCGCGCTGACCGACATCAATGCCCATAACCTCGACATGATCACCCAGATCATCCGGCGCATCGTCGCCGTGAACGGGCTGAAAACCCGCGTCACCGCGACCACCGACCGCCGCCGCGCGCTGGAGGGCGCGCGTTATGTGATGAACGTGGTCCGCATCGGCGGGCTGGAGGCGTTTGCAACCGACATCTCGATCCCGCTGAAATACGGCGTGGACCAGTGCGTCGGCGATACCATCTGCGCGGGTGGCATCCTGTATGCCCAGCGCGGCATCAACGCGATTCTGGATTTCTGCAAGGATATCAACGAGGTTTGCGAGCCGAACGCATTGCTGCTGAATTATGCCAACCCGATGGCGATGATGACCTGGGCCGCGATCGACCATGGCCACGTCCGCACGGTGGGCCTGTGTCACGGCGTGCAGAACGGTCACCGCCAGATCTCGCACGCCCTTGGCGTGCCGATGGCCGAGGTGGACATCGTCTGTTCGGGCATCAACCACCAGACCTGGTACCTCGACATCCGCCACAACGGTCGCAAGGTCACGCGCGAGGAGCTGACCGCCGCCTTTGAACGCCACCCCGACTTTTCGGTGCAGGAAAAGGTCCGCATCGATGTGCTGAAACGCTTTGGCTATTACTCGACCGAGAGCAACGGCCATCTGTCGGAATACCTGCCGTGGTATCGCAAGCGTCCGGACCAGATCATGGACTGGATCAGCATGGATACCTGGATCAACGGCGAGACGGGCGGCTATCTGCGCTATTCGACCGAGAACCGGAACTGGTTCGAAGAGGATTTCCCCAAGTTTCTGGATGAGGCGGGGGCGCCCCTGTCGGCCTATAACCGCACCGACGAACACGCCTCGCATATCCTTGAAGGGCTGGAGACCGGCCGGACCTACCGCGGCCATTTCAACGTCAAGAACGGCGGGGTGATCAAGAACCTTGCCCCCGATTGCATCATCGAAAGCCCCGGTTTCGTGGACCGCTTTGGCATCAACATGGTCGAGGGGATCACCCTGCCCGACGCCTGTGCCGCGACGTGCAGCGCGTCCGTCAACGTCCAGCGCATGGGGATGAAGGCGGCGGTCACGGGGGATGTGGAACTGCTCAAGCAATCTGTCCTGCACGATCCGCTGGTCGGCGCCATCTGCACGCCCGAGGAGGTCTGGCAGATGGTGGACGAGATGCTGGTGGCGCAAGCCCAGTGGTTGCCGCAATACGCCCATGCCATTCCTGACGCCAAGAAGCGGCTGGAAAACCCCAAGGTCAAGACCCGCGACTGGAAGGGTGCGGCGCGGCTGGAGGTGCGAACGGTCGGTGAATTGCGCGAGGTTCAGGCCAGGAAGAAGGCCGCCGAAGGGCATGGCTTGGGCACCAAGGTGATGGGCTGACCCCGACCGGCCAAGCGGCAGCGGACTGGTCTTATTGACGGCCCCTGACTGGATTGGTCCGCCCTTTGCCCGCTGCCGTTTTTCGCTGGACAGCATCCCGGTTTTTCTGCCCAATGCAGGAAAATGGACCGGAATGGGCGGGGCGTGCCGCAATGCTGTTCCGGGGCAAGCACTGGCAGGACTGACATGAACGCCCCAATTCTGAACACCTCGCCGCCCGTCTCGGACGAGGTTCGCAAGACGACCTGCTACATGTGCGCCTGCCGTTGCGGGATCAATGTACACCTGCGCGAGGGGCGCGTTTCCTATATCGAGGGCAACCGCAATCATCCGGTCAACAAGGGGGTTTTGTGCGCCAAGGGGGCCAGCGGGATCATGCAGATCAACGCGCCGTCCCGGCTGCGGGCACCGCTGCGCCGGGTGGGCCCGCGCGGGTCGGGGGCGTTCGAGGAGATTTCGTGGGACGAGGCTTTGTCGCTGGCGGTGTCGTGGATGAAGCCCTTGCGCGAAACCGCACCGGAAAAGCTGGCGTTTTTCACCGGGCGTGACCAGTCGCAAAGCTTTACCGGCTGGTGGGCGCAGGCGTTCGGCACGCCCAACTATGCCGCGCACGGCGGGTTCTGTTCGGTCAACATGGCGGCGGGTGGGATTTACACCATCGGCGGGGCGTTCTGGGAGTTTGGCCAGCCGGATTGGGAGCGTACGAAGCTGTTCGTGATGTTCGGCGTGGCCGAGGATCATGACAGCAACCCCATCAAGATCGGTCTGGGCAAGCTCAAGGCGCGCGGGGCGCGGGTCATCGGGGTGAACCCGATCCGCACAGGTTACAATGCGATTGCCGACGACTGGCTGGGCATCACGCCCGGCACCGATGGCCTCTTGATCCTGTCGCTGATCCATTGCCTGCTGGTCGCGGGCAAGGTTGATCTGGACTATCTGGCGCAGTTCACCAACGCGCCCCTGCTGGTGAATGAAACCGATGGCCCCGAAAAGGGCCTGATCCTGAAGAACGCCGAAAGCCAGCCCTTTGTCATTGACCGCCGCACCGGCCAGCCGGCACCTTGGGACGGCAAGGGGGTCGAGCCGGATCTGGGGGCGACCTACCTTGGCCACCGGACGGTGTTTCAGCATATGGCCGAACGCTATCTGTCAGCCGACTATGCCCCCGAGGCGGTGGC
>JANMCI010000429.1:0-2022 GCA_031361245.1 Rhodobacterales bacterium | reverse complement strand
ACCCTCTGCCTCGATCCGCCTCAGCAGGACGTCGAACTGCGGCTCATAGCCGGGCCGGAACCATTTGGCCCAGTTCTTCTGCATCCGGTCTTCACGGCGCGAGAAGTGGTGGCGCCAGTGGTGGTGCAGATGGATGGGCAGGATCGAGGCGTCGTGGGTCCAATGCTCCCACACCGCACGGTCGCGTTCGTGCAGGTGTTTCAGCGCCTCGGGGCGGTACGCAGGGCGGCGCGACCACAGGATCATGTGATGCGCCCGCGCGACCGTGTTGATGCTGTCGATCTGGACAAAGCCGATGCGGTCGATCAGGGCTGCAAGGTCGGCGCCGGTGGCCGGACCGCCGGGCGCCTCGGCCAGCGCGTGGCGGTCCAGAAACAGGCGGCGGGCGGCTTGATTGGGCAGAACGGGCAGCGGCATTCCACAGGGGTAGCAGGCCCGGCGGCGGGGTCAACAGGCTGCGTGACGGGCCCGTGGTAACGAGCTGAAATCCATGGCCGGAAATTGTGAACGCCGCGCCGGATTTCGCGGTTGCGCCCGGCGAGCCTGCCCCTAGTTTGGACCCATGAGCCAGGAAACCCCATTGATCACCACCATCGTGGTCGGCCTGTGCCTGGCCTTTGTGCTGGGCCTTGTCGCACACCGGCTGCGCCTGCCGCTGATCGCGGGCTATCTGCTGGCCGGGGTGGCCATCGGCCCGTTCACGCCGGGCTATGTGGCGGACCTTGGCATCGCGTCGCAACTGTCCGAGATCGGGGTCATCCTGCTGATGTTCGGGGTGGGTCTGCAGTTTTCCCTGTCGGACCTGATGGCGGTGAGGGGGATCGCGCTGGCCGGGGCGGTGGCGCAGATCGCGGCGGCGGTGCTGGCCGGGATGGTGGTTGGCTGGAGCTTGGGCTGGGGCGTGGCGGCGGGGGCAATTCTGGGTCTGTCGCTGTCGGTCGCCTCGACGGTCGTGTTGCTGCGGGTGCTGTCCGAGCGCAAATTGCTGGCGACCGACGAGGGGCGCGTCGCCGTGGGCTGGCTTGTGGTGCAGGATCTGGTGATGGTGATCGTGCTGGTGATGATCCCGCCGCTGGCCGGTCTCTTGGGCGGCGTCACGGCACCGCTGGAGCCGGGGGCCGCGACCGAGGTGGCGCGGCTTGGCGTCGCCCCGATCTGGGCCACCCTTCTTACCACCTCGGTCAAGGTGCTGGCCTTTGTGGTGCTGATGCTGGTGGTCGGGCGGCGGGTGATCCCGTTGGTGCTGCATTACGTCGCCCATACCGGTCAGCGCGAATTGTTCCGGCTGTCGGTTCTGGCGATTGCGCTGGGCGTGGCCTATGGCTCGGCGCTGTTTTTCGGCGTCACTTTCTCGCTCGGCGCGTTCTTTGCCGGGATGGTGATGGCGGGCTCGACCCTGGCCAACCGCGCGATGAAGGACACGCTGCCGCTGCGGGACGCCTTTGCCGTGCTGTTCTTTGTCGCCGTGGGGATGCTGTTCGATCCGACCGTGATCTGGACCGAGCCCGTCTCGCTGCTGGCGACGGTGTTGATCATCCTGGTGCTGAAATCCGCCGCGGCCTGGGGGGTACTGAGGGCGTTCGGCCATGCGATGCCCGCGTCCCTGACGCTGGCGGCCGCTCTGGCGCAGATCGGCGAGTTCTCGTTCATCCTGATCGGCATGTCGGTTGATCTGGCGATCATACCGGCAACCGCCCGCGATCTGGTGGTGGCGGGGGCGTTGCTGTCGATCCTGCTCAATCCGGTGATGATCTGGGGGGCCGGGCGCGTCGCGGACCGGCTTGCGGCCCGCACAGTGGCGGCACCGCTGGCCTGACGCAACGGCTCTTGGGCCGCGCCGCAACCCTGTCGTATTTTCCCGTCATGCGTTCAGAAGTCGTGTTAGAGCGGGATGACCATTGGGTGAATCTGGGGATTCCCACTGGTGGTAATTTCTGATTCAACATGGAAGCTGGGTCTGGAGGCCAGCTTCCATGACAAAACCCCTATCTATGGACATCCGGGACCGTGCGATGGCACGGC
>JANMCI010000245.1:0-14959 GCA_031361245.1 Rhodobacterales bacterium | reverse complement strand
TCATTATAGGCGGGCCAGTTCCGGGTCTTGTAGCCGGGGGGTGTGGGTCTGCTCAGGCAGCACAGCTGCCACGCTGGATTCACGAGATGAATCCCTCACGCGATTTGTGCAACAGAGCCATGCGAAGGGCACCAGATTTGCAGTAGAAGCCGTTCAACCTCAATGGGTTGTACGGCTTCTTCCGTTTCAAGGCCGGTCAGACAAAAGGCAGCACGGCTCGCCGCGTCCACAAAAGCCATGGCCAAAGCGCCAACCACGGGCCCAAAGCCACGTTCCCGTCGGCGCCGGGCCTCAAAGACAGCCCGTCAGAACCCCTTCGCAACCGGGGTCGGCAGACCCCGATGAGACGCAATCCTGATCACCAATTCGTGTTCACATTCCGCTTGAAATAGCGCGAACCGGCCACGGGATCGCGCAACTTCCGGCCCTGGCCGTTCGTAGCTCAAGGGTTGGAAGCTGCATGGCCCGGAAAACCAACCTCTCCCGTTGGTCCGGTTCACGCAGCTCCCGACGCCTATCACGCAACAGTGCAACAGCAAGGCGGCTTCGATTGCCGCCCGAATGGAGGAAGTGATGAAACTTAGTGCACACTACATGATTGGATCAGCCCTTGTCGGCCTGGTGGTGTTCGCCGCGCCGGCGGCATGGTCCTCGAGCCACCGGGAGGCGACTGCGATCGCGGGCATGCCCCGCGTCGATGCCTCCGACTTCTACATGTTCCGCAGCTATGAGCCTGGCCGCGAGGGATTTGTCACTTTGATTGCCAACTATATTCCGTTGCAGTCACCTTACGGCGGGCCGAATTACTTCACGCTCGACAACGACGCGATCTATGAAAGCCACATCGACAATGATGGCGACGCGGTCGAGGATCTGACGTTCCAGTTCAAATTCGACACGGATCTCGCCAATGGCGGCAAGGGGTTTGAACTGCCGATTGGCGGCCAGAACGTCGGGATCCCGCTGCGCAACATCGGCGGCATTGGCGGGGCTGCGGGAAGCTCGAACATCAACGAAACGGAAAGCTATACCGTGAAATTGATCGCGGGTGATCGGCGCGACGGCGAGGCAAAACCGATCACCCGAGTTGGAGGCGGCGATTTCGTCAAGCCGATCGACAATATCGGGAACAAGTCGATTCCGGACTATAAGACCTATGCCAACAAGCACATCTATCCCGCCAACGTGCCGGGCTGCGCGACCAAGGCGCAGGTGTTCGTCGGTCAGCGCGCCGAAGCCTTTGGCGTGAACCTCGGCGAGGTGTTCGATCTGGTCAACCTGGTGCCGCTGCAGGGCGCGTCGTCCGGCAAGTGGCCGCAATACAACACGACCTCGCCGTTCCCGGGCGGCATCGTGCAGGACCGCGACAATGACGACCTCGTCGGCGAGTACAACGTCACCACGATCGCGCTGGAGGTGCCGATTTCCTGTCTGGTCGGCGACGGCAATGGCGTCATCGGCGGCTGGACCACGGCCAGCTTGCCCAAGACCCAAGTCCACAAACTGTTGCCGGGCTATGACAGCGCGACCACGGACAGCGGACCCTATGTGCAGGTGTCGCGCCTGTCCAACCCGCTGGTCAACGAACTGGTCATCGGGTTGAAGGACAAGGACCTGTTCAACTCGGCTGAACCGACACAGGACGGCGCTTTGGCTGGGTATGTCACCAACCCGACGCTGCCGGCACTGCTGGACGTGCTGTTCCGTGACGCCGTTGGCTCGGCGACAAACATTGCGCCTTCGAACTTTCCGCGCAATGACCTTGTGACGGCGTTCCTGACCGGTTTCCCCGGCGTGAACCAGATGGCGACCGTGACCGGATCTGAAATGCTGCGCCTGAACACCGGCATCCCGGTCACCCCGCGTGCCGAGCAGAACACCTTTGGTCTGGTCGCCGAAGATCTGGCGGGTTTCCCGAACGGCCGTCGTCCGGGCGATGACACCGTGGACATTGCGTTGCGGGTGATGATGGGGGCGCTTTGCCATCCGTTGCCGCTGGCAACCGAACTTGGTGTTCCGGGGGCCATGGAAGACACCCCATCCGACATGATCAACCTTGGTCTGTGCACGCCGAACAAGGCACCGGTGGGAACGGCTGCCTTCACCGATGGTGCACCGATGCGCGCCACCGAATTGCTGAACCGCTTCCCCTATCTGAAAGCGCCTTTGGCAGGCTCGCCCAACTGAGCGATTGACGTGACGCGATGAAAGGGCGGCGATCGCAGGATCGCCGCCCTTTTCCATGGTCCCTTGCGGCGTTCAGGGTTCGGATCTGCGGGCGATCACGGCCACTTCGGGCAGGCCCCTGTCGTCCTGATACCGCCGCAACAAGCTGTACAGCGATTGCGACGTCTGGCCGACCGTCACCCGCGTCGCGACGTCGAAATATTGCGAGGTAAAGCCCGTTCCTGGCGGCAAAATGACATTGGCGGCGGCGAAATCCTCGGTGGTGAGATATCCTTTGCGGTCACGGATGGTGACCAGAATGCGCGCCTGCACCGGATTGTCGGTCAGCGCAAATACCAGGTCGGCGGGAGCGGTGTTCAGATTGATGTCGAGGCGCCCCGGCAGCACCGTGACGAGCTTGCGCAGGTCGGCAACGGTTTCGGGCGACAGGCCGGCCTCGGGCGTCAGTTGGTCAAGCGCCTGCAGGGCAGGTTTTTGCGCCATCCGGGCCATGATGCGCGGCGCGGTATCCTCCGGCAACTTCAGGCGGGCTGCGATGCGGGTCAGCATCTGCTGACCGACCACGCCGGATCCGGACAGGGAATTGAGGTTGAACCGGGACTGCGCATCGCTGATGTCCAATGCGAACGTGCCCGCCTCGATCGCGGTTTCCGTCTGCGCCACCAGGGCCCATGGCTCGCGCATGTGGTCGGCGTCGGGTGCGACGGTCATGTCACGGCGCAACGCGGCGATGGCGCTGGCTTCACCGCCCTGAATCAGGGCAAGCCCCTGGGCTGCATCAGAGAATACCTGCGACCGTGCGATGCTGAGGTCAGAGGTGCGAACCATGACCAAAAGTGCTGCAGAGGTCAGGGCGAGGATCACCAGCACGTTGATCAGGATGACGCCAGAGTCGTTGTTGCGCATGGGCTACTCCAGATCTGCGGGCAGCGGGGCCACGCGGCGCAGACTGCCTGCATTGCCCTGAAGCGCGATGACCAACTCTATCGCGCGGGGATTTGCAGGGATGGTAAGGGAGTGGGTCGGGTCCACCGGCCAGATATCCGACCAGGTGTTCTCGGGCGTCAGAAAGCGCCAACTGATGGCGTCGACGCCCGTGAGGATGGCCTGATCGGCCAAGGCTTTGCCGTCAGCACCGGCAATGTCGCGGCGCAATACGCCATCCGACAGTCGGTAGTGCAGCTTGAGGCTGCCGCCACCGCCGCTGCGATCCAGCGCCACGGCAGTATCATTGGCCTGGAGGCTGTGGGAATTGGCCATGGCGAAATCAACCAGAATGACCTGCATCGCGCGCTGCTGTTCGGACAGGCGTTCAAGGCGGCCGTCCGTGCTGCGTTGCGTGCGCAAGACCTGATCCAGCACGGCAAGGCCGGCCATGCTGATCAGGGCGACCAGCGCAAGCGCGATTATCATCTCGATCAATGTCACCCCGGCGGTCGGATTGCGCGTCGGCCGGACCGCGGGCCGTCCGAATGCGGCCACGGGGCGGTCGGCAATGGTGAAAGAGGAGGCGGCGGTCATGACCTTGCTCCTTTGCTGGTCAACCATCGACCAGGTTGTTCAGCGACATGATCGGCAGAAGGATCGCCAGCACCATCGACATCACAAGGCCGCCCATGATCAGCAAGATCGCGGGTTCGACCAGCGCCACCATGGCGCGCACCCAGGCGTCCAGATCGCGTTGCTGTTCGGTGGCGGCGTGGTCCAGAGCCGGGCCTAGATCGCCGATCGCCTCGCCGCTGGCGACCATGGCGACCATCATGGCGGGGAAGCATTTCGCCTCGTCCATGGCCCGGTGCAGGTTGACCCCTTGGCGCACCTTGTCGGTCACGTCGGTCACCCGGGCGCGGATAAAAGTGTTGGGCGTCACGTCGGCGGCGGCGGTCAGGGCCTCGGCCAAGGGCACCTGGCTGAGAAGCAGGGTGGCAAGAGTGCCTGCGAATTGGGCCGCGTTCATGCGTTGGGACAGGCGGCGGGTCAGGCGGTGCGTTGCAAGCAATCGGTCCAGAACCAGCCGGTTGGCAGGGGATTTCAGCCAGCGCGACAGGCCAAGCACACCAAGCGAAAGGGCCGCAATTGCGTAAAGGCCGTAAAAGCGCACAAGTTCGGACAGAGCAATCAGGGAGCGGGTCAACAGGGGCAGATCAGCGCCCCGGTCACGGAAGACCTTGACGATGTCAGGCACCACAAAGACCATGAGCAGCGCGATGATGCCCAGACTGACGACGCCCAGCAGCGCGGGATAGAGCAGCGCCAGCTGCACGGTTTGCCGGTTGCGGGCGCGGTTTTCGACAAAATTGGCCAAATGGGTCATCACCTTGTCCAATCGCCCCGACTGTTCGCCCGCCCGGATCGAGGCGCGGAAGAAATCGCTGAAGATCAGCGGATAGGAAGCCAGGGCGGCGCCAAAGCTGCGCCCCTCCAGCACCTGCGCCCGCAGGGTCAGAAGGACACCGGCCACTTTGGGGTGCTGGCCGCTGGCGATAGTTTGCAGCGCCTCTTCGATTCGCAGGCCAGACCGCAGAAGGGTGGCCATCTGCCGTGTCGTCAGCGACAGGGCAGAGCCCGACATGCGGGGAGCGGCCTTGGCCGCCTGGCCCCTTTGCGACGGGTCTGCCGCGCTGGCGGTCAGGTCAACGGGCAGCAGGCCGCGACCACGCAGAGATTGCCGAGCGGCGAGGGGGGTGGCAGCCTCGATCATGCCGGCCTGGGTTTTGCCGGCCGCATCCATGGCTTTGTAGCGATAGGCCGCCATGCTCAGTTCCCCCCCACGGTCATCTAAAGCTCCTGTGCCACACGAGCGACCTCGGCCACGGTGGTGGTGCCGGCCCGAATCTGCCGCAAACCGTCCGCCACAAGGCCAGAGCCATCGCGACGGGCGGCGTCGGTCAGATCGGCCTCTGACGCACCGGAGTGGATCATCCCCTCCATCAGCCGGTTGATGGCGACAACTTCGTAAATTCCCGAGCGGCCCCGGTAGCCTTGGCCGTTGCAGGCGGGACAGCCCTGTGCACGAAACAGCGCGTCGCCGGGGGCAAGGCCGTCGACCAGGGCGGCATCCTGCGGGGTCGCGTGGTCCGGTCTGCGGCACTGCGGGCAGAGGCGGCGCACCAGTCGCTGCGCCACCACGCCGACCAGCATCGGGGCGAGAAGAAAGCGCTCAACGCCCAAGTCGATCAGCCGCGACACGGCCCCTATGGCGGTGTTGGTGTGCAGCGTGGACAGCACAAAGTGGCCGGTCATCGCGGATTCCACAGCAACTTGCGCGGTTTCACGGTCGCGGATCTCGCCCACCATGATCACGTCGGGATCCTGGCGCAAAACGGCGCGCAATCCGCGGGCAAAGCTAAGGTCGGTGCGGGGATTGACCTGCATCTGGCCGATGCCGTCGATGGAATACTCAATCGGATCCTCGACCGTCATAATATTGCGGGAAAGGTCATTCAGATGGTCAAGGGCCGCGTAAAGCGAGGTGGTCTTGCCCGAACCTGTGGGCCCGGTGACCAGCAGCATGCCGTCGGGGCGGCTCAGGAGGCGAGCGAAAACCTCGGAATCGCGCGGACTCATCCCCAGATGCGGCAGGCCAAGGCGGGTCGTATCGCGGTCCAGAAGTCGCATCACAACCCGCTCGCCATGCTGCGACGGAATGGTCGAGACGCGCACATCCACCTCATGCCCGCCCACCCGCAGCGACACCCGGCCATCCTGCGGCAGGCGCTTTTCGGCGATGTCCAGACGGGCCATCACCTTGATCCGGCTGGTCAATTGCGGGGCAAGGGCGCGCTTGGGCTCGACCATGAGGCGCAGGATTCCGTCGATGCGAAAGCGCACGATCAGCCGGCGCTCTTGCGTTTCGATGTGGATGTCAGAGGCGCGTTCCTTGATCGCCTCCAGCAACAGTGCATTGATCAGGCGCACCACAGGTGCATCTTCGGACTGGTCCAACAGGTCATCCACCACGGCCACGCTGTCGGCGAGGCTGGTCAGATCTTCAGCCGCGTCGGCGGCGGCGGAAGCATCGGCGGCGTTGTCGCGGTAGGCGGCCGCAAGGCGGGTTTCAAATTGCGCATTGGACAGAGGTTCAAAATGCAAGCCCGGCCCCGCGATCCGGACAACTTCGGCCACCGCACTCATCGCCACATCCGGTCGCAGACCGCAGCAGCCGTCAGACATGACCACGCCGTGCTGGCGCGCGAAACCGTAGGGCAGGCTGAGGGGGGCAGGATCGGACATTCAGCGCTCCATTGTCAGGGTTGTGGCAACAACACCGGGGGCCGGGCGGCGGGTAAGGGTCAGGTCAACAAGGTGCACGGCGTCGTCGCGTTGCAAAGCCTCGATCCACAGCAGGACCACGTCGAACGGCGCATCTTCCAACGTCAGTTGCGCGCCGTCGCCCTGCGCCTGCAAGCGGCTGATCTTCAGGCCGAACGTGTCGGCGGCATCGGTAAGGACGGAGGGAATGGCCCGGGAGTCAGGCGCCTGCGCCATCAAGGGTCCGGGTGCCGACTGCAACAGCGCCAGGGCACGCTCGATCCGGGGGATGCGGGCCAGGATGTCGGCCTTCTGCGCCTGCAAAGGTTGCCAGACTTGCGTCACCGCCAGCCAGATCAGGGCCACAACGGCAAGGGCCGCGAGCATCAGCTTCTCCCTCAGGGACCTTCTGGCAAGAAAGCTGGCAAGGGCGCTCATGTCGGTGGACCTTGCAAGGTCAGCTGTTGTTCGGCAGTGCCGTTTGCACTGGTGGCGATGCCGGACGTGACGGCAAGCCCGGCCGAGGCGAGGCTGGTTTCAAGTTGTTGCAAGGTCCCAAGATCGGGCGCTTGCAGGCTGAGGGTCAGGCTGTTCTGGGCCGCCGCATAGCGCAGCTCGCGCACCGAGACCTGACCCGATTGCGGCTCAGCGGCCGCGAAGGTGGCGCTGAACAAGTCCAGAAACCCCGCCTGCGGGGCCGCCTGCTGCGGGGCAAGGATGCGGGCCAGCAGCGCATCTATATTGGCGTCGGACGGCGCTCCGGCGGCGGCGCGCAGGTCCGATTCAAGGGTCGCCTGCCGGCGTGACAGGCTCAGGGTATCGGCCGTCAGGATGGCCAGATGCCCGACGGCGGCAAGGGCCGCGATGGCAATCAGCCGGGTCGCCAGCGGCGGCAGGGCCAAGGCGCGGCCTTGCCTGTCGGTCAGATCAAAGTCTGCCGGCAGGGCCAAGTGCGGCAGCGCGGCCGTTGAGTGCGCGGTCGCGATCTGACCGCCGTACAGGGTCAGCGACGGGTTGCCGGCCATCTGGTGCAGCACCGGCAAGGCCTGTGGGCTGGTCACAAAACCGGTGCTGTCGGGCATGCGGACAAGGATGCGGCCCTGCGCCTCGCAAACCGACCAGTGGCCGTCGGGAGGAACCGGCAACGCCAACGTGTCGGGCACCAGCCGGACGCCGGGCCTGACATCCGTCGGCAGGCTTGCGCGGGAAATCACCCCCACAAGCCAGCGGTTACCCGAAAGCTCGGGGCCCAGAACGACATGCACCTCATCCAGAGGGCGGGCGATCTGATCTTCAACCGCAAAGGCCACGGTCGAGCGGCGCTGTGTGGCCGACATCCTGGGCAGGGCCACCGCCAGCAACAGCACATCTTCGCCCGGAATGAACTGAACACCGGCAGGGGCCGCCAAGCCGGGTGCCACAGCCGCAATCCGGCCATCCGGCGCGCCAGCCTTTCCCGTCCAAGGTTCATGGTTTGAAATATTGTCCATGATCGAAGCTACGCGGTGAAACTTCCGAAGTTTCAGGACGTATCAAAAATAGGGCCTTTCAAATCCTCGACCCGGAAAATGGTGCGCAACATGCTTCTCTTCCAGCGAAACACGTTGAACCCGAAGCGGAATCGCCGGCAGGCCGAGGCCGGCGTGACGCTGATCGAAATGATGATCGTGCTGGTCATCATCGGCATCGTGGCGGCGCTGATCGTGCCGAATGTCATCGGTCGTCCTGACGAGGCGCGCGTCGCCGTCGCCAAGACCGACCTGCGCACCATCGCCGCCAGTCTGGAGATGTACCGGCTGGACAACCGTAGATATCCCACCGCTGCACAGGGCCTTGTGGCGCTGACACAGGCACCCACCGAGCAACCGCTGCCCGTCAATTGGGCTGATGGCGGCTATCTGCCCAACGTGCCGCAGGATCCCTGGGGCAACAGCTATGTCTACCAATTGCCGGGCAAGGCGGGGCCGTTCGATCTGATCTCGCTTGGGGCCGACGGGGTTGCGGACGGCGACGGGGTGGACAGGGACATCGTTTATGGTGCGGGAGTTACGGAATGACACGCGCCCGGTTCATCAGACGACACGCTGAGGCAGGTTTGACCCTGATCGAGATGCTGGTCGTTCTGGTGATCATCGGGATTGCGACCTCGGTTATCATGCTCAGCGTCAACATGGTTGGCCGCGACCGCCAGGCCGAGGACGAGGCGACGCGACTGGCGGCGCAACTGACGATGGCAGTCGACGAAGGCCTGGTCAGCCGTGAAAAGCTGGCGCTGTTCTGGACGCCGAGTGGCTATGAGGTCAAACGCTGGGGCCCTGGGGGATGGCAGTCTGCAACAACGCCGCGTCTGGCCGGCACGCATGTCTTGCCCGCCTCTGTTGGGCTGCGGCGGGTGGATGGTGCCGCTGATCCTGTTGCGGTGGCTGAAGACGGACTTGGGCCGGCGGTCAGCCTTGAAATCAGTGGCTCCGGCCCATCCTGGATCGTGGCTTTTGACGGATTGCAAGCTACGGCCCATGCCGGGGGGGCGCCATGACACGCGACCGCGAAGCTGGCTTCTCCCTGATCGAAACGCTGGTGGCACTGGCGGTGCTGGCGCTATCTTCCATCGCCTTTCTGGGCGCGACCGAGGCGCATGTGGCGCGGATCGGGACACTGGAATACCGGGCGGCGGCGCAATTCGCCGCTGAGAATTATCTGGCCGAGGTTTCCCTGGGTCTGGACCCAGACAGTCAGGCGGTCCTGTTGGGCGTGACCTTTCAGGTAACGGCCGCACACAGCGAGACAAGGGAACCCGCCCTGCACCGGCTGGAAATCAGCGCCAGCGACGCCAACGACGGCAAGGTCTACTCCCGGATGACGGGCTTTGTGCAAAACGCGAATTGGGGGGCGCCATGATATCGCGTGCCATTGTCTTTTTGTCGCTTTTCCTTGCGGCGGTCAGCCTGTGGCTTGCGGCCGGACCGCTGATCACACGTGTTCTTGGGCAGCCGTCCGCCATGGCAAGCAGTCCGGATCTGCCTGTCGTGCAGGCACCAAGCGAGGCAGTGGATCTGGGTCCGGTGCTGGACTTTGCTCCGTTCGGTTTGGCCGAGGGGTCGCCGACGGTTGCCCAGCCCGTTGGCGCGGACGCCCAGCTGGTTCTGATGGGGATCACCATGGCACAGCCGCAAGGCAAGTCGCGCGCGATAATTTCGGGCGGCGACATGCCCACGGCCAACTTCGGGATCGGCGAGGCGATCATGGCGGATGTCGTGCTGACCGGTATCTTCGATGACCATGTGACTGTCTCGTGGGGCGGGCAAGACCGGACGCTGGATTTTGAGTCGGGCGCTGACGGTGACGTTTCTGCCGAGCCTGTGGCATTCCAGGCCGACCCGCCGGCTGACCAGGATGCAACCGACGGCGACGCCGTTCTGGGCCGCTACCGGGCCGAAATTCAGGAAGACGCGGCTGGTCTATTGGCGCGGCTTGGTCTGGAAGCGACTGATCAGGGCTATCTTTTGACCGAGGCCGCTTCTGACGAGGTGCTGCAGGCCGGGCTGCTGCCCGGTGATGTGATCAGCGCCGTCAACGGCCAGCCCTTGGGCGACCCCGACAGCGACCCTGCGCTGTTTGACGAGGTCGCGGCGATAGGTCGTGCTAACCTGTCGGTGACGCGCGATGGCACAACGCTGCTTATGACCTTTCCCTTGAAATGAGTGAAACGATGCTGACCTTGTTTCGATGCTCGTCGCCTGACTTGGCCCCGCTGGTGCCTTGCGCCGGTCCGGTCGCTATGACGTCCGCCAGTGCAAACGGGGAGATGTATTGAATGGGCTTCGTGCGGGAATATGGCTGGGGTTATGTTGCGGCCTTCACCGGACTGGCCTTGGTTCTGGTGGTGGGATCGGCGTTGATGCCGAAGGCGGCGGCACAACTCGGGGCCAGTATTCCCCCCGACCGGGTTGTGGCCCAGTTGCATCGGGTGGGCGGGGCTTATCCTCAGTCCCTGCGCGACGCGATGGCGGCACAGCGGTCCGCACCGATGGATCTGGCCAGGGCCCTAGGGGCCGCCCGCGCCCTGATCGACGAGGGCCGCAATCGCGGCGACAGTCGGCTTGTCGGGGCGGCGGTCGGTGTCTTGCGACCCTTTCTGAGCGATCCCACCGCGGAAACGCTGTATCTGGCCGCCACCGCCAGGCAGTACCAGCATGACTTCGTTGGCGCTTTGGCCCTGCTGGATCAAGCCTTGGCCCTGTCACCCGACGACATCAATGCGCAGCTCAGCCGGGCAACCATTCTGATCGTGCGGGGGGACTATGCCGCGGCCCGCGCCGATTGCCAGCGGATTACCGAGCAGCGCCGGCCCGACATTGGCTTTCTGTGTCATGCCACATCCGAGATCTTGACTGCCAATGGGCCCGTCTTTGCCACTCGGCTGCAGGAAATACTGCAGCAACCCGGCCTGCTGGACCCGCAGCTGCACGGCTGGGCGATGGGTTTGATTGCCGAGGTGGCAATCCACCAGGGCGACCTCAAGCTGGCCATTGCCCAGCTTGAGGCAGTGCTGGCGGCTGATCCCTTGGCGTTGCGCGAACGGGTGATGCTGGCGGATTTGCTGTTGGAGGCGGATCAGCCGACGGCCGCGCTGGACCTGCTTGCCCCCGCGCCCGAAACCGATGGCGTCCTGATCCGGCGTGTTCTGATCGCTCGGGCCATGGGGCGCGCGGCCGAGGACTCGCGGCTGGTCGCCATACTGGACAAACGTTTCAAGCTGAACCTGGACCTGGGTCTGACAGCGCATGCCCGTGAAGAGGCGCTGTATTTCCTGACCGTCGCCAATGATCCGGGCCAGGCTCTAGCGCGGGCCAAGGTGAACTGGGCGCTGCAGCATGAGGTCGAAGATGCCCTGCTGCTGCTGCAAGCCGCTGCCGCCATGAATGAGCCCGAGGCCGGGCAACCTGTCAGGGACTGGATGGCGCAGAATGCCGTCCTGCCCAAAGCAATGTGAATTCCTCGGGCAGGGCCCGAAACTTAATGCCGTTGCGCGCGTAGCTTCACCGAGGGCACCAGTGAGAAGTATGCCCCGCATCACAATGGGAGACAGGGAATGAATGACAAATCCAGACTTGCCTTTCTGATCGGGTCTTTGACCCTGCTGGCGGGTCCGGCTTTGGCTCATACCGGACAAGGGGTAGGTGGCCTTTACGCCGGGATCATGCACCCGCTCAACGGGCTGGATCATGTCGTTGCCATGGTGGCCGTCGGGCTTTGGGGCGGGATTCTGGGCAAGCCCGCGCTCTGGCAGTTGCCCGTCGCTTTTCCGGTGATCATGGCGGTTGCCGGGGCGTTTGGTGCGGTGGGCGTGCCGTTACCCGGGGTCGAGGTGGGCATCGCGCTGTCGGGGATCGTTTTGGGCGCGATGGTGCTGTTTGCCGTGAAAATGCCGGTCTGGACTGCGATGATGATTGTCGGGGTCTTCGCTATCTTTCATGGCCACGCCCATGGCGCGGAATTGCCGACCTCGGTCAATCCGATGGCCTATGCGCTGGGCTTTGTGCTTGCCACGGGGACGCTGCATCTGAGCGGGATCGCGGTTGGCGCCTTGGGTCATTGGTCCGCGGGACGTGTGGTGGTGCGTGCGTCGGGGGCTGCGATTTCCGTGGCGGGTGCCGCATTTCTCGTGGGGATCGCATGAACCTGGCACGCCTGACCTGCCTGCTGATCCTGTTCGCACTTCCGGTGCAGGCGCATGGCACGTTGCCAGGAGGCGGCGGGTTCTATTCGGGCGCGCTTCACCCCCTGGTGGCGTTGGAGCATCTTCTGGTCCTGCTGGCAGGCGGACTGATCTTGGGGCGCGACGGGTTGCGCCGTCCCCTTTGGGCGCTTGCGATTGGGCTTGGCGCCGGGTTGTGGTTCGCAGGCTTGGCGGTGGGGCTTCAGGTCGTCCTGTTGGCAGTGACGTTGGGGTTGGGCGCCGTGCTGGCCTTGCAAATCCGTCTGACGGACTGGGTCTTGGTCCCGGTCCTTTTGGGCGTCGGACTGGCCGTGGGGCTGGACACTGACCTGCCACCGCTGAACCTTGAGATCGCCGCGCTTGGCGTCGTGGTGGGCGCGTTTCTGATCACGCTGAACGCATTCGCTTTGGGTTCGGTGCTGTCAGGGTCCCGCGCTGCCGTGGCGCTGCAGGTTGCCGGGGCGTGGATGCTTGCGGCGGCATTGATGGTCTTGGCCCTGCAGATGCGAGGGCCGACATGAGCCGGATTTGGGCCTGTTTCGTGCTGGTGCTGGCCCTGTGGGCCGGGCCGCTTTCTGCCCATGAAACCACCCGGTCTTATGTGACGCTGAACCGTGAAGGGACCCAGATTGCCGTGACCTTGCGGGTGGCGTTTCGCGACATCGAAGTCGTGGTCTGGATGGATGAAAATCTGGACGGCGCCGTGACCTGGGCCGAGGCCGAGGCGCGGCTGCCGGCTGTCTCTTCCTATGTGCAGTCGGTCTTGCGTCTGTCCGCGGGCGGCGAGTGCACCTTGAGCCAAAGCGACGCCGGAGTGTCCGACAGTGGCGGGATCGCCTATCTGGACGTCGCGTATCGTGGCGGTTGCCCGTCCGCTTCCGCGCCGTTGGAGCTGGTTTCGCGGCTCTTTGCCGATGTCGACCCCGATCACCGCATGTATGTGACGGTGATAACTGGCCCCGCCCAAAGCACGGCGATTTTGAGCTCCGCCAACCCGTCTTTCGTGGTTACAACAGAGGCGAGCAGTCTTTTGGGCACGTTTCTAAGCTATCTGAGCGCTGGCGCCGTCCATCTTGCAGGCGGTTTTGACCATGTGGTGTTCCTGCTGATGCTGCTACTGCCCGCTGTGACCGTGCAGCCGGACAAGCGGCGTGCCGTGTTGCAGGTTGTGACAGCGATTACCGGGTTTACTCTGGCACATGCTTTGACCCTGACCGCCGCCTCGACCAATCTCTTGCGGCCACCAACCGACTTGATTTCCGTGCTGGTCGCAGGGTCCATCGTGATCACCGCCCTCGACAATATCCGCCCTTTTCTGCCGGGCCCCCGTGCCGGGGTTGCCGCCTTCTTCGGATTGATCCACGGATTCGGCTTTGCAACGGTTTTGAGCGGATCGGCGATGACCGGCGGGGTGTTTGCAACGGCACTTCTGGGGTTCAATCTGGGGATCGAGGCGGCCCAGATCGCGGTCGTCGCTATCACCATGTTCGCGCTGATGTCCCTGCGCGGCGGCAGGGTCTTGCTTTGGTTTGGCAGTGCGGCGGGCGCAATGGCCGGCCTATTCTGGATATCGGTTGCGACCAACCTGATCTAGGTATTGGGGTGGGGTAGGGCAGCGACCAAATGCCTTCCACGCATCTTCTCCGCCCCCGGCGGCAGCATCCGGATGTGCCTCCAGCCGCTCCAGATGCCGTGCGAATATTGGTGCATCGGCACGAAGGCCGGGAATGCCATGGCGAGGCGTGTGAAAGCGCCCGTTAGTGCCACAGCCGACGGGAGGCAAGTGGTCCTTCTGCCGTCGAACCGACGTGTTCCGATGTCGAAATCAACCTTGGTATTGCGCCTCGCGGTTGGCAGCGTCTGCAGCGGGACATCAGTGACAAGCAGACCAGCCACTGATGCGGGCGTCGCCAGTCTCGGCGGGGCTCGGCGCAGACCGTCCTTGCCGATGGCCAAGTCAGGCTTCAGGCCGCCGACGCGGGCCAGAAGGCGCTCACTTTCGGTGAAAGCCACGGTCACGATGCCCTCGCCTGTGGGCGGGAATCTTCAGAGGCACCTCGATCCCGTCGAAACGGTTGCGTAAATTGGCCGCGTTGATCTGCGTGACCGGCACATCCAGCCGTGCCGCGACTCCGCCAGCCTACTTTGAAGAATTGACGATCGCAGTCGCTTTTTAAAGGTTATCCCGTGTTCGACAGCGGCACAGGCTAGCCGAGCTTCTGGGCACCGTTGGACAAGGCCATAGCATTGACACCAGCCTTGCCATGGACCGGACTACGGTGCATTGCCGCCGCTGTGCCGGCCCTCTTGGCCATATCTCTACCGATGTTCCAAAGTAGAACTACTTGCGTAACTGAATGAACGGTGTCTTCACGAGTTTCACGCTACGGCCTGATCCTCAACGATCATGACCTTGGGCATAGTTGCCCAGACCCTCACATCCGGCCGAAAGTATCCGCCTTCAGCGTCGATGGTGCGTTTGGTCAGTTTGCTCATGGGCGATCCTGCACAGTGATCATGGCTGACCCCTACAGTGGGGACCATCTGGGAACAGTCAACGAACACATTGAAATCACGTGATAAAAGGAAGATCTGCGTAGGTATTGGGGCGACTAAACTCGCCGGGACTGACGCAATACCAGTCTTGATGTCGAATGGTAATCCCCCATTTTTAACGGGGTGCATTCGTAGAACTTACGCGGCCATTTTCAGTTTCTGGGCGGGTGTGATGCCGCCTATACCCATGTTCGGGCGGTCGTTGTTGTAAGTCCAGAGCCATTGCGTGGCGTGATCTTGTGCCTC
>JANMCI010000190.1:0-3470 GCA_031361245.1 Rhodobacterales bacterium | reverse complement strand
TGCGGGTCTTTTCGGTCAGCGGCACGTGCAGGGTGATGAAATCGGCTTTCGCCAGCAGGTCGTCGAGTTCGACCTTGGTCACGCCAAGCGTCTTGGCCCGCTCATCTGACAGGAACGGATCATAGGCGAGCACCTTCATCTTCAGTGCCACCGCGCGTTCGGCGACGATGGAGCCGATGTTGCCGCAGCCGATCAAACCCAGCGTCTTGCCGGTCAGCTCGACACCCATGAAACGATTTTTCTCCCATTTACCGGCGCGGGTGGAGGCGGACGCCTCGGGGATTTGACGGGCCAGGGCGAACATCATGGCGATGGCGTGTTCGGCGGTGGTGATCGAGTTGCCGAAGGGCGTGTTCATCACGATGACGCCCTTTTTGGACGCGGCGGGGATGTCGACATTGTCGACGCCGATCCCGGCGCGGCCGACGACCTTGAGCCGCTTGGCGTTGGCGAGCAGCTTGTCGGTGACCTTGGTGGCCGAGCGGATCGCAAGGCCGTCATATTGGTCGATCACGGCGGCGAGCGCCTCCTTGTCCTTGCCAAGCTTTGGCATGTAATCGACCTCGACCCCGCGGTCGCGGAAGATCTGGACGGCGGTTTCGGAGAGTTCGTCGGAAACGAGAACGCGCGGTTTGTCTTGGGGGGCCATGATGGGCTCCTATGATGGGGGGCGGGAGTCGGGGCGTGCCCCGACCTACGGGTTATTGAGCGGCGATTTCGGCGTGGAAGGCGTAGGCGATCCAAGGCATTAGGGCGGCCACATCGGCGGTTTCGACGGTCGAGCCGCACCAGATACGCAGGCCGGGGGGGGCGTCGCGATAGGCCCCCATGTCCAGACCCGCACCGGCCTTTTCGATGCGCTTGGCGACGGCCTTGGCGAAGGCGGCACCGTCCTTGATTCGGGGATCGGTGAATTTCAGGCAGACCGAGGTGGTGGAGGCGGTCGCGGGCGTTTCGGCCAGATTGGCGATCCACGGGTTTGCCGCGCAGAAGTCCCAGACAACCTTGGCGTTTGCAGTGGCGCGGATGATCAGGCCAGACTGGCCGCCCACCGATTTGGCCCATTTCAGCGAGACGAGGTAATCTTCGACCGCCAGCATCGAGGGCGTGTTGATCGTCTCGCCGACAAAGATGCCTTCGATCAGTTTGCCCTTGGACGTGAGGCGGAAGATTTTCGGCAGCGGCCAAGGCGGCGTGTAGCTTTCCAGACGCTCGACTGCGCGGGGGGAAAGGATCAGCATCCCATGCGCGCCCTCGCCGCCCAGCACCTTTTGCCACGAGAAGGTGGTGACGTCGAGCTTGTCCCATGGCAGGTCCATCGCGAAGGCGGCGGAGGTCGCGTCGCAGATCGTCAGGCCGCCGCGGGCGGCAGGGATGGCGTCGCCATTCGGCAGGCGGCAGCCCGAGGTGGTGCCGTTCCAGGTGAAGACGACATCGCTGTCAAAATCGACCGTCGCGAAATCGACGATCTGGCCGTACGGGGCGATCTTGATCGAGGCGTCCAGTTTCAGTTGCTTGACCACATCGGTGACCCAGCCTTCTCCGAACGATTCCCACGCCAGCATTTCGACGGGGCGAGCGCCAAGCATCGACCACATGGCCATCTCGACAGCACCTGTATCGGACGCAGGCACGATGCCGATGCGGTAGTCGCCAGGCACGCCGAGGATTTCGCGGGTCAGCTCAATCGCCTCGGCCAGCTTGGCCTTGCCAATGGCGGCGCGGTGCGAGCGGCCAAGCGGCGCGTCGGACAGCAGATCGAGCGAATAACCCGGGATTTTGGCGCAGGGGCCAGAGGAGAAGCGCGGGTTTGCCGGGCGCAGAGCCGGGGCGTTCAGATCAGCCATGGTATCCTCGCAGATAAATGCCCTTCGTTGGGGAAGGGTGTCCCGCCGCCGTGATTACGGGGCTGTCCGCACTGGCACAAGCGGGAAAATCATCGTAAAGCGCCGCAACGCCGCCCAAATGCGACGGCGCCGTCCACTATCGGAAACTCATATGTTCATCGCGTCTCTGCTGACCAACCCGACACGCCCGCTGCTGGACCGCGTGACCGTCGAATCCCTGCGCAACGCGTGGGGCGGCGGAGACGCAGTCTGGCTTGATCCCGGCATCGCGGCGGAGTTCCCGCTGGAATCGCTGCCTGAAAATCAATGGGGCGTGTGGGAGGGGATGCAGGCCATCGGCGTTGACCTTGCGATCCAACCGGCGGCGGGGCGGCGCAAGCGGTTGCTGTTGGCCGATATGGACAGCACGATGATCCAGCAGGAATGCATCGACGAGCTGGCCGACATGGCAGGCGTCGGCGCGCATGTCGCGGGCATCACGGCGCGGGCGATGAATGGGGAGCTGGAGTTCGAGGACGCGCTGCGGGAGCGAGTTCGGCTGCTGAATGGCTTGTCCGTCGCGGTCATTGACGAGGTGCTGCGCGACCGGATCACGCTGATGCCGGGGGGGAAAGTGCTGTTGGCGACGATGAAGGCGAACGGTGCCTATGCGGCGCTGGTGTCGGGAGGGTTCACAGCCTTCACGACGCGGATTGCAGCAAAGCTGGGCTTTGACGAACACCGGGCGAACACGTTGCTGGCGCGGGACGGTGTGTTGACCGGGCAGGTCGCCGATCCCATACTGGGCCGGGCAGCCAAGGTTCAGGCGTTGGAGGACATCACGGCGCGGCTTGGCATCGAGTTGTCCCAAACGCTCGCGGTTGGGGACGGGGCGAATGATCTGGGAATGTTGGGACTGGCCGGCATGGGGGTGGCGCTGCATGCCAAGCCGGCGGTCGCGGCGCAATGCTCGGTCAGGGTCAATCATGGGGATTTGACGGCGCTGCTGTATTTGCAGGGCTATTCCCGAGCGGAATTCAAGACGTGATGGCCCGCAAGGCGCGCCTTCAGTCCCGCGGCGTAGGGGCCGGTTTGTTTGAAATGATCCGGGGCTTGCTGGAACGGTCTGGCGCGCGGCACACCATCGCCAGCATCAGGACAGACAACATGCCGCGTCTGGCCTGTTACGCGCGCGCAGGCTTTGCCCTGACGGATCGCCGCGTCGCCCGGCGCAATCACAGGCGGTTTTCCCTTGTTTGAGGTCACCACCGACCTCGCCCTCCTGCTGATCATCGCCGGATTTCTGGCAGGTCTGGTCGATGCAATCGCGGGTGGGGGCGGTTTGATCACGGTGCCCGTGCTGTTGCTGGCCGGCGCGTCGCCGTTGCAGGCTTTGGCCACCAACAAGTTGCAGGGCACTTTCGGCGCGGCGACGGCCCTGATCACCTATACACGCGCCGGACAGGTCAGGCCGGGCGAGCAGCTGACCATGGCCTTGACCAGCGGATTGGCCGGGGCGGGTGGGGCGCTGGTCGCCCATGCGGTGCCGGTTGAGGTGTTGCGAGCGGTGATGCCGGTCGTGCTGGTCGGGATTGCCCTGTTCTTCGCCCTCAAGCCCGGACTGACCGATGATGCGCGGGCGAG
>JANMCI010000185.1:0-10744 GCA_031361245.1 Rhodobacterales bacterium | reverse complement strand
CAAATCGCACGAGTTGTATCTTCTTTGCAAGAAGCGGCATCTCTTTGTGCATAGACGTGGTATTGTTGATAAAAAATATATTGCTGAATCTGGATGTCCTGAAAAGGCTGGGGACAAACTCCTTGTTGTACCTAGTGATTTGGAACGTGACATTTCTCTAGTTTGGGGTGTTGGGAAAAAGGTCTTTCAATCTGTTGTGGAGCTTGGGAAGCAACTGTAGCGAGCCGTAGGGTGCGCATTCATGGCGCACCGACCTTGCTTCCTCCTACCCAACACCAACTATCTCTGCTATCATTTCTCAATTGAACGCCAAGTCCCCCTCACAGGCCGGCAACCTCTGGCACCAGCCGCCCGTCGAGGCGGATCAGCCGGTTGCAGGCTATGATGACTGGCTAAAGGGCGAACTCGCCTCCGGGCTTGCCGATGTGCAGGCCGGGCGGGTGACCCATCTCGACAAGGTTCGCAAGGAATTCGGCGTCGAATGAAGGTCGTGTTTTCCGACCTGAGCCGCAAGCGGTTGCACGAAATTCAAGCCTATATCGCCTTCGACAACATCCGCGCGGCGGTCAAGGTCATTGACCGGATCATCTATACGGCGGAACTTCTGGGCGACCATCCCGACCTTGGCACACTTTGGCAAGGCGGCCCAACACGCGCCCTCGCCGTTTCCGGCCTTCGATATCGCATTCACTATAAGGTGGATGCCAAGAAGGCTGAGATTGCAATCATCACTGTGGCGCATACCAGCCAGTTGCCACCGGAACTTGGCAAGCGGTAGCCCCAAAACCTTTCCATTATATGAACGCATAATTCCAACCCCTTGATTTCCCACGACATCGCAATCTGTCCACATGTGGACACTTGCCAATCCTTGGCCAGAGGGCTACCTCACCCCAAACGGAGGCTCCCATGATCGTCTATGGAATTTCGACCTGCGACAGCACCAAGGCGGCGCTCAAGGCGTTGCAAAAGGCGGGGAAAGCGGCGACGTTTCGCGATATCAGGGCCAACCCGCTGACCGGGGCCGAGATTGACGCGATCATCACCGAATTCGGTGACCGCGCGGTCAACAAGCAATCCACGACCTACCGCAGCTTCTCGCCCTTCCTGCGGGAAAGCGAGCTCGAGGCGCAGATTGCCGCTCAACCGACCGTCATGAAACGTCCGGTCATTCAGGATGGCACGCGCTGGTTCATCGGCTGGGATGAGGCGATCGAGGCGGCAGTCACAGCCTGAGCCAGCCCCCGTCGCCGGGAGATGGCAGCGTTATTCCGACCGGGTCAGAGCAGCCTGAGGTCGCCCGCAGATTCCTTGCCATCGCGGCCGGACTGCAACTCGTAGCTGATCTTCTGGTTGTCGTTCAGCCCCTTCAACCCGGCGCGCTCCACCGCCGAGATATGGACGAACACATCCTTGCCACCATTGTCGGGTGCAATGAACCCGTAACCTTTGGTGGAATTGAACCACTTCACGGTGCCTGTCGGCATGCCGCATCTCCTTACTCGACCCATCCCACGGCGAAATTGCCGCGGGCCGTGCGTTCTACTTCCAGGGCCTTCGCGTAGGGAGGCGGTCAGAAAGTGTCGTCACTGGGCAAATCATGCCAAAGGTTAAACGAAAATCAAGCGCGAACACGGGGGCGTGGGGGGTGGATGGTGGGTTTTGCCGCGGAAAACGCGTAAGTTGCGGTCGCCGGGGGCGATTCAGGTCCGCGGATCACGCCGCAAACCTGCGCCCCAGCAATGCGTCCAGCGACAGCGGTCCGGCACCCTTGAGCACCAGAACCAGCAGGATGACAACCCAGAACGCCCTCTGATCCACGATCAGCGCGTCCGAAGCCCGGTCGAACCATGTGCCGATGGTGGCCGCATCCACCAGATGGCCATAGATGTCGGTCAGGCTCTGCATCACCACAAAACCGATCATTCCCAGCGCCGCCAGCCGGGTGCAAAGACCAAGCGTCACCAGCAAGGGCAGCACAAATTCAGCCCAGCCGCCAAGCAGGACCACGAGGTGCTGAAACAGACCCAACTGGCTGGTGTCATAGCCGACCGCGTCGAATGCCCTTGGGTAGATCTGGGCGTAGGCGCCGGTCGATGGGACAAGGATCCCGTCAAACTTGGTCAGAGCCGAGGCCCAGAAATAGCCCAGCAGAACACCGGCAAAGACAAGGCGGGCCAGCGTGGGCAGAACCCAGTCGCCCGCACGGTCCAAAGGGGCGGTGATGGCTTGGGTCAGCGGCCAAAGGCGGGTCATGTGGACACTCCGGTGATGGCGCGGCCGTTCAGGAGCAGGGCGAGGACGGCGGGCAGGTCAAGGCCGGGGCCGGCTGCGGACAGCGCCTCGGCCAGCGTTGCGCCCTGCAACAGCGTGGCGATGAAAGCGCCACCGCCCTTGGGCAGCAGGTGCGGAGCGGGGTCGAAACCGGGGCGCAGCAGCAGCACGTCCTCGGCCCCCGGTTGCGGGGCGGGGCCGGCTTGGGCATTGGCAAGCCAGATGGCATGGATCGGCCAAGGGGAGCAGACCAGCCGCACGGCGGGCGCGAATGTCAGCCGGGATGCGAGCAGGGCCCCTTCCGGGATCGCGGCCAGCGCGTCCGCGGCGATCGGGCTGGCGTCGGCGGCGTGGTAACTTTCGCGCAGGCCCTGCTCCAGCCGCGCCACGTCGGGCAGGTAGCCAAGATGGGCGACCGGAGGGAAGACCGCGAGGAAATCCGCAAAGGCGTCACCGTAAAGCATCATGATCCGGCTTTTCGGCGGATGGCGGCGCAGAAACACCCCCGCCATGGCGGCAAAAAAGGCCTCGCCAACCAGTTTGCGCACGACGGGAAAGGAGGTCTGCAAAGCCTCGGTCAGTCCAACGGCCACAGTGTTGCGATAGACCGCAAAGCGTTTGGTTGCCGGTTGACCATTCGGCCCGACCAGAGACTCCGGCACCGGACAGTCCGGATCCAGCAAGGCTGCGGAGAAGTCGGCCTGCATCATCGTACGGGTTCCAGAACAGCGGCCGCGCGGACGGCTTCGGCCCTGAGCACGGACCAAGCGGGCACGTCATTGTCCCATTCGATCAAGGTGGGCTTGGGGCCGCATCTTGCAATGGTTGCCGCGTACAGTGCCCAGACCGGATCGGCCACAGCATGGCCGTGGCTGTCGATCAACAGGGGGGCTCCCGCCTCGTCCCGATCCTGATCATGGCCGCCCAGATGAATTTCGCCCACCAGATCAAGCGGAAAGTCAGTGATGAAGTCGAGGGGCTGAAACCCCAGATTTGTCGCCGAGACAAAGACGTTGTTCACATCCAGAAGCAGCCCGCAGCCGGTTCGGCGGGCCACTTGCGTCAGAAATTCAACCTCCGACATCTCGGTTTCCACGAATTTCAGATAGCTGGAAGGATTTTCCAGCAGCATCCGCCGACCCAGAACCTCTTGCACGCGGTCGATGTGGTCGGCCACCCGGCACAGGGTAGCCTCGGTATAGGGCAGGGGCAGCAGATCGTTGAAGTAGGTGCCGTCATGGGTGGACCACGCCAGATGCTCGGAAAAGCTCGCCGGTTGCAGCCAGTCGCACAGGTGCTTCAGCCGGGCGAGATGGCCCTCGTCCAAGGCGGCTTCGCCCCCGATCGAAAGGCCGACCCCGTGCACCGATATCGCAAAGCGTTCGGCCAGATGGCGCAACTGTGCCAGGGGGCGGCCACCGTCGCCCATGTAGTTCTCGGCGTGAATCTCCAGCCATTCCACCGGGGTGGATCCCGCCAGCATGTCGGCGAAATGCTGTGGCTTGTAACCAACGCCGGGCCGGGCGGGCAGGGCGGAAAAGGGTGTGTCGCGCATCTTGACCTCTGGGTCGGGTCCCTTCCGGCGGGCCGGAAGGGACAAAGGGTCAGCCTTGCGGCAGGTCGCGCTCAAGCGCCTGCATCGAGCCCATGCGGGTCGAGCCGTCCATCGCGGCCGGCAGTTCCATGGTCAGGCAGGAGCCTTGCGGAACCAGTTTGAACGAGTTGCCCTGATAATCGACCTTCGAGGTGCCCGCGCAGGTCGTGCCGGCCCCTGCCGCGCAATCGTTCTGACCGGCCAGAGCCACGCCAAAGCACTTCTCCATTTTCGTCTCGGCAGCGGCGGTGGTGGCATGTGCGGCCATGGCGGCAGCCAGAGCGCCAGCGATGGCGAACGTCTTCATATGTGTTGACATGTTTGATCCCTTGGTTGTTTGGCAATTCGAGTTCGTGTCGTTCCCGACAACCTTTGGATAGCGTCTGCACTTGCTCACGCGCCAATCACGACGATGTGGGCCACGGCAGCGTGAGAATTTCAGGCGAAAATGTCGCCGCGGCGCGGCAGGGCGCGCGGCGGGTCTCCGCAGCGCAATCTGAGAATACTATATACATATCAATTGGTTGCGTCAGGCGTCGCCGGGTGGCAGTGCAGCAAAGCCGAACTCGGCCACGGCCTGATCCAGCGTCATTGTTTCAGTCCGGGTCTCGCCAAGCCGCCGGACTGAAACAGTGCGGTCCTCGACCTCTTTCATGCCGATTGCCAGGATCACGGGGATCTTGGCCAACGAATGCTCGCGCACCTTGTAGTTGATCTTTTCGTTGCGCGTGTCCGCCTCGACCCGCACCCCGGCCTTTTTCAGGGCATTGGTCACCTCGAAGACAAAGGGGTCGGCATCCGAGACGATGGAGGCGACGGCGACCTGGCGCGGCGCCAGCCAGAATGGCAGCCGACCAGCATAGTTCTCCAGCAGGATGCCGATGAAGCGTTCAAACGACCCCAGAATGGCGCGGTGCAGCATATAGGGGTGATGCTTCGCCCCATCCTCGCCGACATATTCCGCGCCCAGTCGGACCGGCAGTTGCGCGTCGACCTGAAAGGTCCCGCATTGCCATTCCCGCCCGATCGCGTCGGTCAGTTTGAAGTCAAGCTTGGGACCATAGAACGCCCCGTCGCCGGGATTGATCTGGTAAGGCAGCCCCAGCTTTTCGATGGCGTTGGACAAAGCCCCTTCGACCTTGTCCCATTGCTCATCCGTCCCGATCCGCACCGGGGGGCGGGTGGAAAGCTTGATGTCGAACGTGGCAAAGCCAAGGTCCTTGTAGACTGACGAGAGCAGCGCGATGAAGCTGGCGCATTCCTGTTCGATCTGGTCTTCGGTGCAGAAGATATGGGCGTCGTCCTGCGTAAAGCCGCGCACCCGCATCAGCCCGTGCATGGAGCCCGACGATTCGTAGCGGTGGCAGGACCCGAATTCGGCCAGACGCAGCGGCAGGTCGCGATAGCTTTTAAGACCCTGATTGAACACCTGCACATGGCAGGGGCAATTCATCGGCTTCAGCGCGTTGATGCGCTTTTCCTTGGCACCCTCTTCGTCAACTTCGACGAGGAACATGTTCTCGCGGTAGGCTTCCCAGTGGCCCGACTTCTCCCACAGAACGCGGTCCACGACTTGCGGCGTCTTGATTTCGCGGTAGCCGGCATTGCGCAGCCGCCCGCGCATGTAATCCTCAAGCGCACGGTAGATCGTCCAGCCGTTGGGGTGCCAGAACACCATGCCGGGCGCTTCGTCCTGCAAATGGAACAGCTCCATCTCGCGGCCAAGCTTGCGGTGATCGCGCTTGGCGGCCTCTTCCAGCATGGTCTGGTGGGCTTTCAGGTCGTCGCGGTTCTTGAACGCCAACCCGTAGATGCGTTGCAGCATCGGACGCGACGCGTCGCCAAGCCAATAGGCCCCGGCGACATGCGTCAGCTTGAAGCCGTCGGCGGGGACCTGCCCGGTATGCTGGAAATGCGGGCCACGGCACAGGTCCTGCCAGTGCCCGTGCCAGTACATCCGCAGATCCTCGCCCTCCGGAATTCGGTTGATCAGCTCCAGTTTGAAGGTCTCGCCCTTGTCGGCATAGAACTTGATGGCGCGGGCGCGGTCCCAGACCTCGGTTTTCACCGGGTCGCGGGCATTGATGATCTGGCGCATTCTGGCCTCGATCGTGCCGAGGTCCTCGGGCGTGAAGGGTTCGGCGCGGTCGAAATCGTAAAACCAGCCATAGTCGCGCACCGGGCCGATGGTGACGCGGACATCCGGCCAGATCTCCTGCACGGCGCGGGCCATGATGTGGGCGCTGTCGTGGCGGATCAATTCCAGCGCCTGCGCGTCATCGGCCATGGTGTGGATCGCGATGGATGCGTCCGCCTTGATCGCCCATTGCAGGTCGAAATGCTGGCCATCGACGGTGGCGGAAATGGCCTTCTTGGCAAGGCCGGGGGCGATGGAGGCCGCCACTTCGGCAGGCGTCACGCCGGCGGCGTAGTCACGCTTGTTGCCATCGGGAAATGTCAGGGAGATCTGGGACATGTCGTCCACCTCATCTGTTCGGCGCCTACGAAACGCCCGGTTGCGGGTTATGTGGGGCGGGTTTTGGCCCTGACTGCGCCTGCCGTCAAGCCCCAAGCGGACCGACCCTTGCCGTGTGTGGCAGCTTCTGGCACGGTCAGCCCACGGAAATGGGGGGCACATGCGCAGTTTTTCGGCGATCCTCGATATTGCTGCCGAACGCAAGGGCGGCGTGCAGGCCGTTCTGGCCAAGGTGCCGCCGGTTCTGTCCGCCGACGAACTGGCCGCGATCCCTGACAGCCGCTGGCTGGCCCAGATGGCCCGTGGCATCTTTCAGGCGGGCATCAGCTGGTCCGTGGTGGACGCGAAATGGCCCGGCATCGAAGAGGCGTTCTTCGGTTTTGACACCGGCCGTGTCGCGATGATCGAGGGCGAGGCGCTGGACGCGCTGCTGTCGGATCGGCGGGTGATCCGCTCGGGCGCAAAGATCATTGCCATCCGCGACAACGCCGTTTTCATTCGCGAAACGGCCAGAACCCATGGCAGCTTTGGCCGTCGCATCGGCGATTGGCCGGCAAACGATTTCGCCGGCCTCCTCGCATGGCTTGTCAAAGAGGGCAGCCGTCTGGGCGGCGCGACCGGGCCTTACATGCTGCGTGCCATGGGCAAGGAAAGTTTCATCCTCTCGCAGGATGTGCAGGCACGGCTGGTCGCCGAAGGGGTGATCGACGGCCCCGCCACCTCGGCCAAGGCAATGCGGGCGATTCAGGCGGCCTTCAATGTCTGGCAAGCGGAAAGCGGACAAAGCCTGACGACGATCAGCCGGGTTCTGGCGCAAAGCATCGGCTGATACCACCTTGCGTACCGCGAAAAAGGAGCGGCTATGCCCGACCGACTGAAAACGCCGCAAGGCCGCAAGATCAGCTATGAGCTGACCGCAGGTGCCTCGCCCGGAGTCGTGTTTCTGGGTGGCTTTCGCTCGGACATGACCGGGACGAAGGCGGTGTATTTGCAGGACTGGGCGACGCGGACCGGCCGCGCCTTTCTGCGCTTTGATTATTCCGGCCATGGTCAGTCGGGCGGCGATTTTCTCGAGGGCTCGATCGGGGATTGGTTCGAGGATGCCTTGGCCGCGCTGTCCCTCACGACGGGCAGGCAGGTGCTTGTCGGCTCGTCTATGGGGGGGTGGATCGCGCTTTTGCTGGCCCGCGCGGTGCCAGAGCGCATTGTCGGTCTCGTCGGCATTGCCGCAGCGCCCGATTTCACCGAGGATTCGATGTGGGCGGGGTTCTCTGCGGCTGAGCGCGCCGAACTGCTGGCCAAGGGGCGGATTTTCGTGCCGTCGGACTATTCCGAGCCCTATGCCATCACGCGGCTGCTGATCGAGGAAGGGCGCCAACGGCTGGTCTTGCGCGCACCGCTGGACCTGCCCTTTCCCGTGCGGCTCTTGCAAGGCACTGCCGATGTCGATGTGCCGCAAGAGGTGGCTTTGCGGCTTTTGGCCCATGCCACCGCGCCGGATATGCGCCTGACACTGGTCAAGGGCGCGGACCACCGCTTCTCGTCGCCTGAATGCCTTGACCTGATCCGGCAGGCGATCGAGGAAGTCCTGCCGTCCGCCGCTCAAGCCCTATGACGCCGATCGCCGGGGGTTCGCCCTTGTTGTCGTTTTCGGATCTTCTGCAACTGCCGGGTTCGTGGCCAAGTTTCGATTTCTGCCGACTTGTCCGCATGTTTGCGACGGACATTGAACCAAGGCTGCATTGATGGTCTTATACTTATGCAACAAAAGATGGGGGATGGATGCACGAGCCGCTGGTCTTTTTGCCGGGTCTGATGTGCGATGCCCGTCTGTTTCTGCCCCAGATGGTGCTGTTGGGCGAGCGCTGGTCGTGCCAGGTCATTTTGCCCACCATCGGCGAAACCATCGAGGACATGGGCCAGTTCGTGCTGGATCAGACGCCGCCGCGATTTGCGCTGATCGGGTTCGGCTTGGGTGGTGCCGTGGCGCTTGAAGTGCTGCGCCGCGAGGCCGAACGGGTGACACGGGTCGTGCTGATCTCGACGCCGCCGTTGTCAGAGACACCGCAAATGGCCGTGACACGCGACGCGCGGATCGTGGCGGCGCGGGCAGGTCGACTTGGCGAAGCGATGGCGGATGAGGTGCCGGTCAATTCCCTGGCCGCGACCGAATGGCGCGGCGATGTTCTGGCCGTGTTGCGCGACATGGCAATGGGCTTGGGCGAGGGGGTTTATCTGCGTCAAAGCCGCGCCATGCAGCGTCGCCCCGATCAGCAGAAAACCATGCGCCGGACCAAGATCCCCGCCCTGATCATGGGCGGCGAGGTCGACACTCTGCTGCCCGTCAAGCGTCAGGAGTTTACTGCGGGCCTGATGCCCTATGGCAAGATGTGCGTGATCCCGGACGCGGGCCACGTCCCGACCCTGGAACAGCCCGACCACGTCACCGCCGCGATCGAAGCCTTTCTGAAAGGCCCGGTTCTATTGCGTTGAGGCCAGCCGGATCGGCTTGACCGCAGGCTTTGCCGGGCCGGAATGAGCATCAATGAAGCCAAGCACCAGCGGGCGGATGTTCAGCCGCCAGCTCTTGCCCGCGAAAATCCCGTAATGGCCTGCACCGGCTTCCAGATGGTGGGACTTCTTCGCCTCGTCCAGTCCGGTCAGCATCGCAAGGGCCGCCACGCATTGGCCCGGGGCGGAAATGTCGTCCTCGGCCCCCTCGACGGTCATCACGGCCACTTCGGTGATGGCGCCGATATCGACCGCCTTGCCGCCGACCACGAACGCGTTGCGGGCAATCTCGCGGTTCTTGAAGACACGCTCGACCGTCGAGAGATAGAATTCAGCCGTCATGTCCATCACCGCAAGGTATTCATCGTAAAAGCGGTTGTGGGCGTCGTGATCCGAGGCTTCGCCATGGGCCACGCGCATAATCTGTTCGGCGAACGCCTTGGAGTGGCGCTCGGCGTTCATCGACATGAAGCTTTGCAGTTGCATGAGGCCCGGATAAACCAGACGGCCAGCGCCTTTGTGCTTGAAGCCGACGCGCTGAATGGCGATCTGCTCCAGCTGCCCCATGGTGATGCGGCGGCCAAAATCGGTGACGTCGGTTGCGGCGGCATCGGGGTCGACCGGGCCGCCGATCAGGGTCAGGCTGCGCGGCTGCGCCGAGGGGTCCTCACCCGCCAGATAGGCCGTGGCGGCCAGCGTCAGGGGGGCGGGCTGACAGATGGCGATGACATGGGTGTCAGGCCCGAGGTGCCGCATGAAATCAACGAGGTATAGCGTGTAATCCTCGATGTCGAACTTGCCGGCCGACACCGGAATGTCCCGCGCATTGTGCCAGTCGGTGACATAGACCTCGGCATCGGGCAGCAGGCTGGACACGGTCGAGCGCAACAGCGTGGCATAGTGGCCCGACATCGGGGCGACCAGCAGCACCTTGCGCGCCATGGGGGCGCGGCGGCGGACCGCGAAATGGATCAGGTTGCCGAAGGATTTCTCCACGACGGTCTGCACATCCACCAGATGGTCCTGCCCCTTGGGTCCGACGATCGAGCGGATGCCCCAGTCCGGCTTGGCCACCATGCGGGCGAAACTGCGCTCGGCCACTTCGCCCCAGGCGGCGGTGATCTGCAACATCGGGTTCATCGACAGGGCAAAGGCCGGGTAACTGGCCATTGCGCGGGCCGTAGCTCCCATCCACTCATTGGTGTTGCGGATGCTTTCCATCAGGTCGTAAGTGGCCATATACTTCATCTGGGTTCCCAGCTCGGGTTTGGGCCCGGCCTAAATCGTCGCATAGCTGTTTCGGCCAGGCGAACATATGCTGCACAGCAGCGAGAATAGGGGCGATTGATTAACATGACAACTGACGACAGTGACGCACATGAAAAATTGCAGCGCTTGACTGGCAATCTTGCCAAGATCGAGGCCCTGTCGGCGCGGTTGATCAAGGCTCTGGCCGAGCGGCGGGCGCATGACAAGGCGCTGGATGGGCCGGGGCAGGATGTCTATGTCAAGGCCGCCGCCGCCTACATGGCTGAAATGATGAGCAATCCCGCCCGCGTGCTGGAGCATCAGATCGGCTATTGGGGCAAGACCCTCAAGCACTACGTCGAGGCGCAGCAGGCCCTAGCCAAGGGCGAATTCGTGGCCCCCGCCGATCCGGGGCCGACCGACAAGCGCTTTTCCAACCCCCTTTGGGACACCAATCCCGCATTTAACTATCTGAAACAGCAATATTTGCTGAATGCCGATGCGATCAAGACGGCGGTCAGCGACATGGAATCGCTCGATGACAATGACCGCAAGCGGGTCGAGTTCTTTACCCGGCAGATCGTGGACATGTTCGCGCCGACCAATTTTCTGGGCACCAACCCCGATGCGCTGGAAAAGGC
>JANMCI010000165.1:0-3206 GCA_031361245.1 Rhodobacterales bacterium | reverse complement strand
CCTCTCAAAACCTAACCCCTTGATCCCAAACCCTTCCCAAAACGTCCCATATGCGGGTACCGCCCCTTCCCCCTGACCACCTCCCATGCCATCCTCCCGACCGGAGGCTCCCATGTCCAAAATCATCATCTCCTGCGCGATCACCGGCTCGATCCACGTCCCCAGCCAATCCCCCCACCTGCCCTACCGGCCCCAGGACATCGCAGCCTCCGCGATCGGCGCGGCCGAGGCCGGTGCCGCCATCCTGCACCTCCACGCCCGGCACCCCGACACCGGCCACCCCTCCGCCGACCCCGCCCACTGGGCCGCCTTCCTGCCCACCATCGCCCAAGGAACCGACGCCGTCATCAACATGACCACCGGCGGCTCGGCCATCATGAGCCTTGACCAGCGCCTCGCCGCGCCCAGGGCCAACTCCCCCGAAATGTGCAGCCTCAACTTGGGGTCGATGAACTTCGCCCTCTATCCCATGCTCGCTCGGATCAAGGACTTCAAATTCGACTGGGAGAAAGCGTTCCTCGAAAACTCCGACGATGTGGTGTTCAAGAACACCCCCCGCGACATCGCCCATGTCCTCAACGAAATGGGCGCCCAGCGCGGCGCGCGGTTTGAATTCGAGTGCTACGACATCGGCCATCTGACCATGCTGAGACACTTCGTCGACCGCGGCCTGATCACCGCCCCGATCTTCATCCAGTTCGTCTTCGGCGTCCTGGGCGGCATGGCCCCCGAGCCCGACACCCTGACCCTCCTGAAACGCACCGCCGACCGGATGTTCGGCCACAGCTACCAGTTTTCCGTCCTCGCAGCAGGCCGGTCGCAAATCCCGATGGCCACCATGGCCGCGGCGATGGGCGGCCATGTCCGCGTTGGCCTCGAAGACAACCTCTACATCGCCAAAGGCCAGCTTGCGACCAGCAACGCCCAACAGGTCACTCTGATCCGCGAGATCGTCGAACGCCTCGGCCGCGTGGTCGCGACCCCTGACGAGGCCCGCCAGATCCTCCACCTCAAGGGCCGCGACGCGGTGGCCTTCTGAGCAAAGCCCCCGTAGGGTGTGCCGTCAGGCGCACCGTCCCGGCGTCCACCCCTCGCACCGATCAGGCCCCATGATCCGCCCCCTCACACCCACCGACCTGCCCGCCCTGCGCCGTATGCTTCAGGCTCTGGCCGACCATGACGGCGCCACCCGTCCGGTTGGCTCCGAAGCGGCCCTCCTCGCCGCGGCCTTCGCCCCCGATCCCCTGATCCACGCCGTCGTTGCCCCCGATGGCATGGCCATCTACTTCCCCTGGTATTCGACCCACCGCGGCCTGCCCGGCCTTTTCGTGCAGGACCTCTTCGTCGCCCCGCACGCCCGCGGCACCGGCCTCGCCCGATCCCTCCTCGCGGCCACCCTGACCCATCAAGTCTGGGGAGCGCGCTTCATCGTCCTCGCCGTCAGCGCCCAGAACACCCCCGCCACCCGCTTTTACGCCAAAACCGGCTTTACGCCCCAAGGTTACGACATGATGATCCTCGAAGGCCCCGCCCTCGCTGAACTTGCCGCGAAAGCCCTGCAATGATCGCCCTGCACGCCGCCATCCAACGCCTGCACGACCCGCAATTCTTTCTGTCCTCCGGCGCGCAGAAGCCCTGCCCCGAAAAGCCCAGCCGCATCGACGCCCTGCTCCAGGGCCTCCACAAACTGGGGATCCAGCCGCTGGAACCGCAGGACCATGGGCCAGATGCCATCGCCGCCATCCACCCCGAACGCTACCTGACCTTCCTGCAAACCATCCACCAGCGCTGGAGCCGCATCGCGGGCGCCAGTGCCGAAGTCATCCCCAACATCCACCCCGCCTCGCGCCACGACGGCTACCCGGCCAGCGCGGTGGGCCAGGCCGGGTTCCACATGACCGACACCTCCTGCCCCATCGGTCCGCATACGTGGCAGGCCGCCTATGCCTCGGCCCAATGCGCCATCGGGGGGGCCGAGGCGCTGCTCAACGGCCAAACCGCCTACGCCCTCTGCCGCCCGCCCGGCCATCACGCCTTCGCCGACCTCGCCGGCGGCTTTTGCTACCTCAACAACACCGCCATTGCGGCCCAGCTTCTGACCCTGCAAGGCCGCAAGGTGGCCATCCTCGACGTCGATCTGCACCATGGCAACGGCACGCAAGGCATCTTCTACGACCGCCCCGATGTGCTGACCGTCTCGCTGCACGCCCATCCGGAACGCTTTTACCCGTTCTTCTGGGGCTACCCGGACGAGCATGGCATCGGCCGGGGCGAAGGCACCAACCTCAATCTGGCGATGGGGCGCGGCACCCCCGACCAGGGCTTTCAGCGCCACCTCGACACCGCCCTGCAAACCATCGCCGACTGGGGGGCCGACACGCTGGTCCTCGCCCTCGGCCTGGACGCCTTCGTGGGCGACCCCTTTGCCGGCCTTGCCGTCACCACCCAGGGCTTTGCCCAGATCGGTCGCATGATCCACGGCGCGGGACTGCCCACCCTGATCGTGCAGGAAGGCGGCTATCTCTGCCCCGAACTTGGCGACAACCTCGCCGCCGTCCTCAAAGCCTGGCTCTGACGCGTGTCAGGCCCTGATCGCCCCGCGCTGACCGAAAACCGCGTTCCTGCGCCCATGACCGACCGCGCTGCCCGCTTCAACCCTGAGCCGACAGGTCCTGACCCATTGCACCTTTCAAAATACTCCGGCCGGAGGCACTTGCGGCCCCACGAAAACCGCCGATGACCGTGAAGCCGCCCAACACCCTCATCGGCATCGGCCTGATGCTCATGGCGATGGCCGTCCTGCCCGGCATCGACGTGATCGCCAAGTTCATGGGTCAGAACGGCATGCCCGTCCTGCAGATCGTCTGGGCACGGCTGACCTTCGGCGTGCTCGTCACCCTGCCCTTCGCGCTGCCGCAAACCGGCATTCGGGGCCTTTTGCCGGGTCGCCCGCTTTTCCATGGCCTGCGGGCAAGCCTGCTGATCCTCGCCACGTTCTTCTTCTTCTGGTCGCTCAAATTCCTGCCCATTGCCGACGCGCTCGCAATCTTCTTCGTCCAGCCCCTCGTCGTCACCGCCCTCTCGCCGCTTGTGCTCAAAGAGCATGTCGGCCCCCGCCGCTGGGCCGCCGTCGCGGTGGGCTTCGTTGGCACGCTCATCATCATCCGCCCCGGTTTCGGCGGCCTGAACCCCGGCTCGGCTCTGGC
>JANMCI010000151.1:0-11643 GCA_031361245.1 Rhodobacterales bacterium | reverse complement strand
GGGTTGGCGAATTCGACGGCGACCATGAAGCCGGGGCCGCGGATGTCGACAATCTCGGGCGTGGTGGCGCGGATCATTTCGAGGTGTTGTTTCAGGCGGGAGCCAAGTTCGTTGGCGCGGGAGCAAAGCTGCTCCTCCTCGATCACGTCAAGGACGGCGTTGGCGGCGGCGATGCCGAGGGGGTTGCCGCCGTAAGTGCCGCCGAGGCCGCCGGGGTGGGCGGCGTCCATCAGGCTGGCCTTGCCGGTCAGGGCGGCGAGGGGCAGGCCGCCGGCGAGGCCTTTGGCCATCGTCGTGATGTCGGCGGCGACGCCGTAGCCTTCCATCGCGAACATATGGCCGGTGCGGGCAAAGCCGGTCTGCACTTCGTCGGCGATCATCACGATGCCGTGGTCATCGCAGAGTTTGCGGATGGCGCGGACGAGGTCGAGGGGCGCGGGGTAGAAGCCGCCTTCGCCCTGCACGGGTTCAAAGATGATGGCGGCGACCCTCGCCGGGTCGAGGTCGGCCTTGAAAAGCTTGGTGATGCCGGCCATCGCGTCGGCGGTGGTGACGTTGTGCACCTCTTGCGGGAAGGGGACGTGGTAGACGTCGGGCATCATGGCGCCGAAACCCTTTTTGTAGGGGTCGACCTTGCCGGTCAGCGACATGCCCAGAAGAGTGCGGCCGTGGAAGGCACCGCCGAAGGCGATGACGGCGTTGCGGCCGGTGGCGATGCGGGCGACCTTGATCGCGTTTTCGACGGCCTCGGCGCCGGTGGTCACGAACACGGTCTTCTTGGGCCAGTTGCCGGGGACGGCGGCGTTCAGACGCTCGGCCAGGCGGACGTAGTTTTCATAGGGCAGGACCTGGTGGCAGGTGTGGGTGAAACGGGAAAGCTGCTCGGTCACGGCGGCCATGACCTTGGGGTGGCAATGCCCGGTGTTGACCACGGCGATGCCGGCGGCAAAGTCGATGTAGCGGTTGCCCTCGATGTCCCAGACTTCAGAGTTCAGGGCGCGATCGACATAGATCTGGGTCTGCACGCCGATGCCGGTGGAAATGGCGTCGGTGCGGCGGCGGGCGACGTCTGCGTTGTTCATATCTGCCTCCTCGGGGTTTGGCATATTTGATCAAACTTTCGCCGCGGCTTCAATGTGCATTTGCTCGGATTTTAGGAAAGTGATTCACTTGCCATTAACCATTGGATGCTTGTGTGGGGGCAAGAGGGCATCATGGCAGCAACTGCACAGAACATGGCGTCGCCGCAGCGGGCGCGCGGCAACGAGGATCCGGCGGACTGGCTGAGGCTGATCCGGTCGCGCCGCATTGGTCCGACGACGTTTCACCGTTTGGTGGCCGAGCATGGCTCGGTCGCGGCAGCGCTGGCCGCCTTGCCGGACATAGCCCGGGCGGCGGGGGTGGAGGATTACGAACTGTGCCCGATGGGCGTGGTGGTGGCGGAGATGAACCAGGGACGAGCGGCGGGGGCGAGGCTGCTGCTCTGGGGTCAGGACGGCTATCCTGCGGGCTTGCAGGAGATCGCGGACGCCCCGCCGATCCTGTGGACGCAGGGCAATCTGGACTTGTTGCAGCGGCCCATGGTGGCGCTGGTGGGGGCGCGCAACGCGTCGTCGCTGGGGCTGCGGATGGCGCGCCGGCTGGGCGAGGGCCTGGGGGCTGCCGGGCTTGTCGTGGTGTCGGGACTGGCGCGCGGGGTCGATGCGGAGGCGCATCAGGCGGCACTGTTCACAGGAACGGTGGCGGTGCAGGCCGGCGGGGTCGATCATATCTATCCGGCGGAAAACACCAGGCTGGCGCAGGACATCGCCGAACAGGGCTGCCGGATATCGGAACAGCCGATGGGGACCGAACCGCAGACCCGGCATTTCCCGATGCGAAACCGAATCATCTCCGGTCTGTGCCGGGCCGTTGTCGTGGTAGAGGCGGCGACGAAATCCGGCAGCCTGATCACGGCAGAGGCCGCGCTGGAGCAGGGGCGCGAGGTTTTCGCGGTTCCGGGCCATCCGTTTGACGCCCGCGCCGCCGGGTGCAATCGGCTGATCCGCGACGGAGCGACGCTGGTGCGCGGTGCGCAGGACATCCTGGAGGCGCTGCAGATCGGGCAGGCGCGGCGCAGGGTCGAAGACCCCGTGCTGGCCGTGGTGCCCGACAGGCGCGATTTCAAGGATGTGACGGCGCTGCACAACCAGATCCTGTCGCGGTTGGGGCCAAGCCCGCTGGCGGAGGATCAGCTGATCCGCGATCTTGATATTCCGGCCGCGGTGGTGACGCCGGAACTGGTGACGCTGGAACTGGACGGGCGGATCCTGCGGGAATCGGGGGGGCTTGTGTCGCGGCTGTCGTGAGGGTGGCAGACGTGATCCAGCGGAGCGGCTTTCAGCCGCAGCCTTCATCTCGCCTCTGGCCTGCGGCCAACCGGCTCGGGGCGATGCCTCCGGCGGGGATATTTGCGGACAGGCAAGGACGGGGCTGGCATCCGCCAGCGGCCGGGGGTCGATCAGATTCAGGCGTCGTCAGAGGCCTCGCCGCGACGATGAAACCCTGCGGTTGACAATCGCCGGACTTCGACGCCATTTAGCCCGGCACTTTGCAAGGCGTTCCTGTTCGCCCGTCAAAAGGGAAATTCATGCCAGTCGTCGTCGTCGAATCTCCAGCCAAAGCCAAGACAATCAACAAGTATCTTGGACCGAACTATACGGTTCTGGCGTCTTACGGGCATGTGCGGGATCTGCCCGCCAAGGACGGTTCGGTGAACCCGGACGACGGATTTGCGATGACCTGGGAGGTTGCGGCGGACAGCCGCAAGCATATCAAGGCGATCACCGAGGCCTTGAAATCCGATGACGAACTGATCCTGGCGACCGACCCTGACCGCGAGGGCGAGGCGATCTCGTGGCACTTGCAGGAGGCGCTGGCGGGGTCGCTGAAAAAGGGCAAGAAGGTCAGTCGCGTGACCTTCAACGCCATCACCAAGACGGCTGTCACCGAGGCCATGGCGCGTCCGAGGCAGGTTGATGTGCCGTTGGTCGAAGCCTATCTCGCCCGCCGCGCGCTGGACTATCTGGTGGGATTCACCCTGTCGCCGGTCTTGTGGCGCAAGTTGCCGGGGGCCAAGTCGGCGGGGCGGGTGCAGTCGGTCTGCCTGCGGCTGATCGTGGAACGCGAGATGGAGATCGAGGCGTTCCGCGCCCGCGAATTCTGGTCGGTGGGTGCGGTGCTGACCACGCCGCGCGGGCAGGAGTACGAGGCGCGGCTGGTGCTGCTGGGCGGCAAGAAGGTGGACAAATTCGACATTCCGACCGCAGCAGTGGCGGAATTGGCGGTTCAGGCTGTCACTTCCAGAACATTTACGGTCACCGGGGTGGAGAGCAAGCCTGCGAGCCGCAATCCCTATGCGCCGTTCATGACCTCGACCTTGCAGCAGGAGGCGAGCCGCAAGTTCGGCATGGGAGCCAAAGCCTGCATGTCGGCGGCGCAGCGGCTTTATGAGGCGGGCTATATCACCTATATGCGGACCGACGGCATCGACATGGCGCCCGAGGCGGTGATGGCGGCGCGCGACGAGATCAAGGCGCGGTTTGGCGCGGCTTACGTGCCGGAAAGCCCGCGCATGTACAAAAACAAGGCAAAGAACGCGCAAGAAGCCCACGAATGCATCCGGCCGACCGACCTGGGCGTCGGGCCGGAGCAGTTGAAACTGGCCGAGGCCGATCAGCGCAAGTTGTACGATCTGATCTGGAAACGCACCATCGCCAGCCAGATGGCTGCGGCGCGGATGGAGCGGACGGTGGTCGATGTGACCTCGCCTGACGGCCAGGTCGGCTTGCGCGCCAACGGGCAGGTCGTGCTGTTTGACGGTTTCCTCAAGGTCTATGACGAGGGCCGCGACGAGGAGGAAGACGACGAAGGCCGTCTGCCGCAGATCATGCAGGGCGAAAAGGCAGAGAAGAAGGCGATCACGCCGGAGCAGCATTTCACCCAGCCGCCGCCGCGCTACAGCGAGGCGACGCTGGTCAAACGGATGGAAGAGCTGGGGATCGGGCGGCCCTCGACCTATGCCAGCGTGCTGACGACAATTCAGGACCGCGAATATGTCCGCAAGGAGAAGAACCGCCTGATCCCGGAGGACAAGGGGCGGCTTGTGACCGCCTTTCTGACCAACTTCTTCCGCCGCTATGTGGAATATGATTTCACCGCGGATCTGGAAAACGAACTCGACGATGTCTCGGCAGGGACACGGGCCTACAAGGATGTCCTGACGCGGTTCTGGCGGGATTTCTCGGCGGCGGTGGCAGAAACGGCCGATCTGCGTATTGGTGAAGTGCTGGAGAAGATTGACGAATTTCTGGCACCGCATCTTTATCCGCCGCGCGCCGATGGGTCGGACCCCCGCATCTGTCCGACCTGCGGGACGGGGCGGCTGCATCTGAAGACGGCGCGGTCGGGCGGGGCCTTTATCGGGTGCGGCAATTACCCCGAGTGCCGGTTCACCCGTGCCATATCCGGCGCCGACGAGGGTGGTGCGGGGGCGGACCGCGTGCTGGGCGACGTGGACGGGGTCGAGATCGCGCTCAAGACCGGGCGGTTCGGGCCCTATGTGCAGAAGGGTGAGGCCACGGAGGCGGAGCCAAAGCCGCCGCGCGCCAGCCTGCCCAAGGGCTGGGCGCCCGAGAGCCTGACGCTGGAGCGGGCCATCGAATTGCTGACATTGCCCCGCATCGTGGGGATGCACCCCGACGATGGCGTGGTGGTCGAGGCGGCGATCGGGCGCTTTGGGCCCTATGTCAAGCACGGCTCGGTCTATGCCAATCTGCCGGATGTCGAGGAGGTCTTTACCATCGGGATGAACCGGGCCGTCGAAGTGCTGGCGCAAAAACTCGCCGGGCGGCGTGGCGGCGGGGCTGCGACCGAGCCGCTGAGAGCGCTGGGGGAGCATCCGGACGGCGGGCCTGTCGTGATCATGCCGGGAAAATACGGGCCTTACGTCAAATGGGCCAAGGTGAACGCGACCCTGCCCAAGGAGATCGCGCCGGAAGCGGTCACGCTGGACGAGGCCTTGGTGCTGATCGCCGAAAAGGCGGGCAAGGGCGGCAAGGCGGGCAAGAAGGCCCCGGCCCGCAAGCCGGCTGCGGCCAAGGCGCCGGCGAAGAAGAAGGCGGTGGCCAAGAAGGCGCCGGTCAAGAAGCCGGCATCGGTGAGAGCGGCGAAGCCTTCGGATGAAGTGGTGGAGTAGCCGCGCTTACAGCAGCCCGCGGCCCGCCAGATTGCGCATGAGGGCGGCGGTGCCGAAGGTCCAGGGCGGGGCTTCGGTCGACAGCCGGACGGTATTGGTCAGCGCACCAAGTTGCGGGGCCGCGATGGTCACCCGGTCGCCGAGGTGATGGGTGAAGCCGTGGCCGGGGCCGTCACGGTCTTGCACGGGGGCGAACATGGTCCCGCAATACAGCATGAAACCGTCGGGATACTGGTGGGCGGCCAGGGTCTGCGCGACAAGGTCGAGGGGATCGCGGCTGATCTCGGCCATGGAGGAGCGGCCGGTCAGGGAAAAGCCGTCCTCGCCGGTCACGGTCAGGGTGAGTTCGAGATTGCGGACGTCACCGATGCCGAAGGTGTCGTCAAAAATCCGGATGAAGGGGCCGATGGCGGCTGCGGCGTTGTTGTCCTTGGCTTTGCCCAGAAGCAGCGCCGAGCGGCCTTCGACATCGCGCAGGTTGACGTCATTGCCAAGGCTTGCGCCCTTGATATGGCCGCGGCTGTCGACGGCGAGCACCACTTCAGGCTCGGGGTTGTTCCATTTCGAGATCGGATGCAGGCCGACCGAGGCGCCATGGCCGACCGAAGCCATCGGCGGCGCCTTGGTGAACACCTCGGCATCCGGGCCGATGCCGACTTCAAGATATTGCGACCACAGGCCCTCGGCCTGAAGCAGGCGCTTGACCTCGGCCGCCTCGGGCGAGCCGGGGCGCAGGTTGCGCAGGCTGTCACCGATGGCCGACGCCACGCGGGTGCGGATCGCGAGCGCCTGGGTGGCATCGCCGGCGGCGCGTTCCTCGATCACGCGTTCGATCATGGAGCGGGCGAAGGTGACGCCGCAAGCCTTGATCGCCTGCAGATCGGCGGGAGAGAGCAGATGGGGGGTGTCGCTGTCCGCTTCGTGCTGATCAAGCTCGGTCAGCGGGGCAATCAGTGTGCCGGTCAGGGCGGCAAGATAGGCGGGCAGGTCGTCCCGCTCCAACAGATCACGCATGGTGGGCACGGCGCGGTTGGTGATGTCGAGGATGTCGCCGTCGCGGTGCAGGGCCAGACAGGGGCCGATGCCCGGGCGCCAGACGCGGGTGACGAAGGTTCCGGTAGCGGGAAGCAATGGCATGGGGCGCTCCTGTGGCGGGCCGGGCTGGGGAGTTTCACACCCCCGCACCCAAATTACAAACCCAAGGAGGGTTTGCAACAAAGTTGGATATTTATGGACAGATAATGGGGGGGGAGCGCAAGGGCGACGTCGGGACTTGTAAATAAGTGACTGGTCAGTTAGTAGTGAGAAATGGAAACGGCACTGAAAGAACCCAAGTTCAGGCGGCGGGCCGAGGCGCGGCCCGACGAGGTGCTGGACGCGGCATTGGCGCTATTTGCGGCGCAGGGGTTTGCCCACACCACCGTTGAAGCCGTCGCGCGGGCGGCGGGGCTGTCCAAGGCGGCTGTCTATCTGTATTTCCCCTCGAAAAAGGCGCTGTTGGCCGGGCTGGTGCGACGCGCCGTCAAGCCGATGGCGGACATGGCGCTGGAACAGTTCGGCGCCTTTCGCGGCGATCCGCGGCCGGTGATCGCCACGGCGATGCGGATGCTGGCGGGGCGGCTTGCGGACCCGGCGGTTTTTGCCGTGCCGGGGTTGATCCTGCGCGAGGCGGCGGTGGCGCCCGAGATGGCGCAGGTCTACCGCGAGGAGGTGCTGGACCGGGTGTTGCCGGCGCTGAGCGGGCTGATCGCGCAAGGCGTGGCGGGGGGGGATATCCGGGAGGTCGACCCCGACATGACCGTCCGCAGCATTCTGGGGCCGGTGCTGGCGCATCTTTTGCTGGCGGAGGCGTTCGGGGTCCAGCCCGCGGGCGGGTTGCAGCTGGACCTTCTGGTCGAGAACCACCTGAAGATCTTGTTTGCGGGGTTGGAGCGATGAGCGTCTGGGATTGGATCGTCAGCGTTGCGGTGGCTGTGGTTCCGGGTCTGGGGCCAGCCGAAGCACCGGTCTATAACGGCTATCTCGAGGCCGAATACATCTATGTGGCCCCCTTGGGTGCCGGGCGGATCGTGGCAATCTCGGCCGAGGAGGGCAGCGAAATCAGGGCGGGTCAGGTGCTGGTGACGCTGGAGGATTCGGCGCAGAAGGCAGCGTTGCAGGCGGCCGAGGCCGGGGTTGCACAGGCAAAGGCCAATCTGGAAAACCTCAGCACGGGCGGGCGGGCGGATGAAATTGCGGTGATTGCGGCCTCGCTGCACAAGGCGGAGGCGGACCGGGCGCTGGCGGAGGCCAACTATGAGCGCACAAGGCAGTTGGCAGGGCAGGGGCAGGTCTCGGCCGCGCGGGTGGATCAGGACCGCACGGCGCTGGCCGCAGCCGACGCGCAGGTCGAACAACTGAAGGCGCAACTGAACGTGGCGGGGCTGCCGGCGCGGGATGCCCAGCGTGTGGCCGCAGAGGCGGCACTGGTCATGGCGCAGGCTGAGGCCGAAGGCGCGCGGATCAGTCTGGCGGACCGGTCGCTGCGCGCGCCGGTGTCGGGCCTGTTGGAGCGGCGGTTCTATGAACCGGGCGAGGTTGCAGGGTCGGGTGCGCCGGTTCTGGCAATATTTCAGCCGGACCGCATCAAGGTGATCTTCTATTTGCCTGAGGCGGAACGGGGCGTGTTCCGGTTGGGTGACATCTTGCGGATGGCTTGCGATGGCTGTGGCGAGGGCATTTCGGCGCGGATTGTCCGGATGGCGAGCGAGCCGCAATACACGCCGCCGATCCTGTACAGCCGGGACGAACGCGGCCGGCTGGTGTTCCGCGCCGAGGCGCAGGTTTCGGGCGGGGAGGGGCTGTTGCCGGGACAGCCGGTGACGCTGTGGCGGTAGACTTTGCGATCTCTGTCCGGGGGCTGACCAAGATATTCGGGGGGCGCCGCGTGGTGGACGCCTTTGACATGGATGTGCCGAAAGGGGCGATCTATGGGTTTCTGGGGCCGAACGGCTCGGGCAAGACCACGACGATCCGCATGATGTGCGGCTTGCTGACGCCGGACGAAGGTGCTGGCACCTGTCTGGGGTTCGACATTCTGACGCAGAGCCAGCAGATCAAGAGCGAGGTCGGCTACATGACCCAGCGCTTCTCGCTTTACGAGGATCTGACGATCCGGGAAAACCTTGATTTCATCGGGCGGATGTTCCGGATGAAGGACCGGCGCAAACGGGTTGACGCGGCGTTGGAGGGTTTGGGGCTGTCGGCGCGTGCGGGGCAGCTGGCCGGGGCGCTGTCGGGGGGGTGGAAGCAGCGGCTGTCGCTGGCGGCCTGCATGCTGCACGAGCCGCGGCTCTTGATGCTGGACGAGCCGACCGCGGGGGTCGATCCCAAGGCGCGGCGGGATTTCTGGGATGAAATCAGGCGCTTGGCGGCGAAGGGTGTGACGGTTCTGGTCTCGACACATTATATGGACGAAGCGGTGCAATGCGACGCCCTGGCCTATATCGCCTACGGCAAAAAGCTCATCGCGGGGCCGTCGCGCGACATCCCTGCACTGGTCGGACTGACGACATGGGCGGTCGAGGCGCCGGACATCGGCGCGCTGGAGGACAAGCTTAGGAGCGATCCGGCAGTTCTGCAGGTCGCGCGGTTCGGCGCGGTGCTGCATGTGTCGGGCAAGGATGCCGAGGCGCTGGCGGCCATGATGCGCGCCCATGGTGAGGGTCGGTGGAGCAAGGTCGAGGGCGGACTGGAGGAAGCCTTCATCTACCTCATGTCCGGGGCGCAGGACAATTACGCGGAGGTCACACCATGAGCCTGTCTCTGGCACGGTTCGGGGCGGTGCTGGTCAAGGAATTCATCCAGATGCGCCGCGACCGGGTGACGTTCGCGATGATGATCGGCGTGCCGCTGATGCAGCTTTTGCTGTTCGGTTTTGCCATCAACTCGGACCCGCACCACTTGCCGACGCTGGTCGAAATGGCGGATGAAGGGCCGGTGGGGCGGGCAATCCTGTCGGGGATGCGGACGTCGAGCTATTTCGACTTTCGGGGCGTGGTGACGGGGCCGGATGTGGGCGACCGGGCGTTGCGCGACGGGACGGCCAATTTCGTGGTGGTGATCCCGCCGGGGTTCGAGCGGGACGTGGTGCGGGGCTTGTCGCCCGAGATCCTGCTCAGTGCCGATGCCTCGGACCCCTCGGCCAGCGGGGCCGCGGTGGCGGCGCTGGCCGGGATCGTGCAGATCGCGGTTGGCGAAGTGCTGACCGGGCCGCTGCGCACCGCCGCCGCCAGCCCGGCTCCGGTGGACATCGTGGTCCATCGCCAGTTCAACCCCGAAGGCCGCACGGCCACCAACATCGTTCCGGGGCTTTTGGCGATCATCATGTCGATGACCATGGTGATGATCACCGCCGTCGCCATCGTGCGCGAAAGCGAGCGGGGCACGATGGAGGCGCTGCTGGCGACGCCCGTCACGCCGATGGAGGTGATGCTGGGCAAGATCACGCCCTATATTCTGGTGGGCTATGTGCAGACGGCGGTGTTTCTGCTGGCGGGCAAGCTGATCTTCGATGTGCCTTTTCTGGGCGATGGCTGGGCTTTCTTCATCGGCTTCAATCTTTACATCGTGGCCAACCTTGCCTTGGGCTTTCTGATCTCGACCCTTGCCCGCAGCCAGATGCAGGCGATGCAGTTGAGTTTCTTCACACTGTTGCCCTCAATCCTGTTGTCGGGGTTCATGTTCCCCTTTGCCGGGATGCCGGGGTGGGCGCAGGCAATTGGCAGCGCGATTCCGGCCACGCATTTCCTGCGGCTGACGCGGAAGGTGATGTTGAAGGGGGCGGAGCTGGCGGACGTGACGCAGGACATGGTGGCCATTCTGGCGATCATGGCGGTGATCGTGACGGCGGCGATGCTGCGCTACCGGCGTACGCTGGACTAGGGGAGGCCCGAGTCGGGGCGGGCGCGCGGAGCGAGGTTTTGGGGGCGGACTGGGGAGGTGACGCCCCCTGTTGGACATTCAGACGGCGGCAATTGGCTGGATAAGCCAGCGGCAAAGCGGTCTTTTCGCGCGTTTCACGCAAATATTATTCCCCTGCGGCAACAATTGTAACAGTCCAGTTGACTCAATGGCCCTGTCCCAATGTAAGGTCGGATCAGGGGTCGGCGGAGCTGTCGCAATTCTGTGACGCGGCAGCGCTAGATCGATCATCAAGAACGGGGCCGACCAAACGTGCCTCCGCGACATCCGCCTTTGGCGGATCAACAAAGGGAGTTTTTGACGTGACCAAACACACGACTGTAAGCCGCCGTGGATTCATGAAGACCACGGCCGCCGGTGTAGGTGCGCTGGCTGCACCGGCACTGATTTCCTCGAAGGCGCTGGCGTCTTCGGGTGAGTTGAACTTTACCGGTTGGGCCGGTTATCCGGCCTTTACCGAGACCGTGTTCCCGGCCTTTACCGCAGCAACCGGCATCACGGTGAATTTCACCGAGCAGCCCGAGCAGGACACGATGCTGGCACAGGCAAAAGTGGCGTTGGAAGCCGGTGGCATCGACATGATCGAGCCCACCATCGACAGCGTCGGGGCCTGGTATTCCAACGGCCTGCTGGGCAACTGGGACGAGAGCAAACTCGCGATGGCCAACTATCTGCCGGGACTGGCGGATGGCGCCGCCGGCGAGCGCAGCCGCAAAGAAGACAAATTGGTCTATGTGCCGTCGAACTGGGGCACCGAGGCCATCGTTTATAACAAGGAAAAGGCCGTTCTGGGCGATCCTCCGTCGCTGGCGGCATTTTTCGACCCGGCCAACCAAGTTGTCATCCGCCCGAAATCCGGCCTTCAGGCGATGGGCCGCTTGCTTGACAAGCAAGGCAAGCTGCCGCGTCCGTGGATGGACGGCTATGGCGACATGGCGGCGATGACCGAGTTGTGGGACATCGCCCTTGCCGAATGCGTCAAAGCCAAGGCCAACGTGGTGCAGTTCTGGTCGGGCGAAAACGAAGCCAACGCCGGTTTCGTGGCCAATGGTGCCACCGTCGGCCTGTGCTGGGATTCGACCGGCTACAACCTGCGCAATGACGGTTATGGCTATATGGCTCCGGATGAAGGTGCCTTTGCGTGGCATCAGGGCTTTGTCCTGATGAAGAACGCCGTCAACGTCGATCAGGCGCATGAGTTGGCCAAGTGGGTTTCGACCCCCGAAGGTGCAGCGCTGTGGGCATCGGCCTTCTCGTCCAACGCTGTGGGCAAGGGTGCTGCCGCCTTGATGAACCCGGATGTTGCGGCCTATTACAACTCTGCCTTCGACGACGCCAAGCTGGCGAAACTGTGGTGGTGGCCTGACGCTTCGGCCGAATTCATCGCAAAACGTGGCGAGTATTCCGACAAGTACAGGGCCTCTTGATCCGAGGTTGATCTGATG
>JANMCI010000145.1:0-5324 GCA_031361245.1 Rhodobacterales bacterium | reverse complement strand
TATTGAAACCGTGTTAAATCAATGTGTTAGATTCTGAATTTTAACCAACTGTCAACACATGGGTGGGGAGCGTGCCTGAACATGCCTTTCATGGCTTTGCAACGCGCCGGATTGCCGGGTTGACCAAAAGGTACCGGAAGGGCCAGGTTGTGCCCTTGGCGCTGGCTGACCGGTGTGGCGTCCGGGCGGACCGGGCGGGCCAGACACCCCTGCCCCATTTCCTTTCGTGCCTGTGCGCCCCATATTAAGTCCGGTAACCCACGGGAGGTGGCCCGTGAACTTTGTGCTGTTGATGATCGTGGGCGCGGCGGCCGGGTTTCTGGCCACGCGGCTGATGAAGATCAATGCCGACATCCCGACGACCATGGCTATCGGTGTCGGCGGGGCGGTTATCGGCGGTGTGCTGATCCGGTTCCTGCTGGAAATCACCGGATGGATGGCGGGTTTCGTCGGCGCGGTGCTGGGGTCGCTGCTTTTGCTGTGGATCTGGAAGACCTATATCGCGGGGCGCTGAAGGGTGGCAGGGTAACCCCTGCCTGAAGGGTCGGGATCAGCTCAGGCGCTTGATCGCGTCTTTCAGCTTGAACGCCTTGTCGCCCATCCCGTCCCAAACCGACTGGCCCTGCCACACGGCAAAAAGCATGGCGGCGGCCTCAGCGTCGCGGCAGTGCTGCGCCAGCGCCGTCTCGACCGTCTGGCGCCAGACGCGGGCACGCTCGCGCAGTTTGGCGTCGCGCAGGGAGGCGGCCAGAACGGCGGGGTTCGGGGCCGGGGACAGTGCCTTGAGCAGGGCCTGCGGGCCTTTGGACGTGGCAGACATGTCCGCGACGGCAAGGGTCGTCAGAGCGTCGATCCGGTCCCATTCGCCGTCCAGGGCCACCCGGATCATGTCGGGCAGCGCGCCATAGCGCTGCACCAGCGATGGCGCCGACAGCCCGGTGGCCCGTGACACCGACGAAAAGGCCACGGCCTTTTCACCCTCCTCGGTGATCAGGCGCAGGATGGCGAGGAAGATGGTGCTATCGGGAATCGTTCTGGGTCGCGACATGGGCTCATCATAATCCAAGGTTCGGAAAACCCCAACGATTGAAGATCACATTGCGGGGAGTGCGGGAATTTCCGCTGATGGGGTGGGCGGGGGTTACAGCAGCAGTCGGGGGTCGGCACCCAAGTCGATGCCGGGAAAGATCACGCGTTCGATGGTCGCGGCATCCAGCCCGTAAAGCCCGCGCAGTGCCCAGCCGGCGAAGGCGCGGACATCGCGGGTGGGCATCAGATCCCGATCCGCCAGAAGGTTGCCGTCGGCAAGGCCCGGCCAATCGGCCAGCACGCGCTGGCCCTTGAGCGCCCCGCCCGCAGCGATCATCAGCCCGCCGGTGCCGTGATCGGTGCCGACACTGCCGTTCTCGCGGGCGGTCCGCCCGAACTCGGTCATGGCAAGGACCAACGTCGTGCCCCAATGGGCGCCCAAGCCCTTTTTCATGGCCATCACCATGGTGGAGAGGGCTGCGAGCTGCTTGCTCATGGCTTTGGGCTGACCGTGATGGGTGTCCCAGCCGCCCAGCGAAAGGCTGGCGATGCGCGAGCGGTCGGCAAGTTGCTCGGCCACATAGGCGCCCAGTTCGGCATGATCGATGCCGCCCTTGGGCAGCCGCTGGCCCATCGTGTCGAGGGCAAGCTGCTGCGACTGGGCAAAGGGCGCGGCAAACAGGGGATCGGCAGCATTCACGGCGGCCAGCAGGGTCTGACCCTGCAGCGACAGGGTGCTTTCCTCGACCGGAAAGTAGTGCTGGGTATCCTGCTCGCCATCAAGGATGAGCAGACGCTGCTGGCCGACCGAGACGGCGGTGTGCGGGTCGGCGCCCGGAATGACGCCAAGCGCGCGGTTCAGCCAGCCGTCATGAGCCTGGGTCAGCTTGCCATCCGCGGCGCCCGCGCCGTTTTCCAAGGCATCCTGACCGACAAAGTGGCTGCGGCCCTGACGATAGGGGGTGGCCACGGCATGGGCAAAGGCCAGCTCGCCCGCAGCCCAAAGCGGCAGGAGGGCCGCCGCTGCGGGGTGAAGGGCAAAGAAGCCGTCAAGGTCAAACGAGGCGGCCGCATCGGCAGCAAGGGTCGGGCGCAGGGGCAGATAGCCCGGATCGCCCAGCGGGCGGACCACGTCCAGCCCGTCCATGGCGCCCCGCAGAACGATGACGACCAGCCGGTTTTCGCCTCGTGTCGCGGCAAAGGTGACCGGCGTCAGCAGCGGGCTGGCCGCCAGCGAACAGCCGACCAGAAAGCCACGCCGGGACAAAAGAAGATCATGGGCCATGCGTCACCTCCGGCTGAATTCGGGCGAGCCAAGCAGCACGGCCAGACCCTCCCATCGCTGCTCGGCCCGACTGACCGAACGCAAGAGCAGCGGGCTGGCAAAGGGACCAAGGGCGGCCCCGGTCATGGCAACCGGGTCCACCCGGTCGCCCGCAAGCCGCGCCAGATCGACCGCCCAGTCGATCCGGGCTGCCATCATGGGCGGGCTCATCCAGTCCTCCGCCACTTCGGGCCAGCCGTCGGGGCGCAGGGCGCGGTAGGGCGGCTGACCCATGGCCGCAAGGGCGATGGGGATCCGTTTCGCCAGCTTGGCGAAGATGGGCGAGGCGTCAGGGGCCGTCAGGCCCAGAAGCCGCAAGCTGGCCGCGGCAAATTCCTGGGGAGAGCGCAGCTTGCGCCGTTCCGGGTCGTGCGCTGCGGGATGTTGCAGCAGGACGCGGTAGACCGCTGGCAGATCGCCATCCCACGACTGGTAGGTTGCGGCGAGGGCGTCCACCAGATCGGCTGGCGGGTCGTCAGCAATGAAATGGCGGGCAAGCGTGAACGCTACGTTGCGGGCGGTTTCGGGGCGACGGGCGACATAGGTCACAAGGCGGTTGATCTCGGCTGCAGGATCGCTGTCGTCAAAGGTCTGGCCAAGGATCACCTTGCGGCCGGGCTGGACGCGCCGCGGGTCGACCCTTTGGCCCTTTTGATCCGAGATCATGCCGGCCAGCAGCAGCGCCAGTTGCGTCACATCATCCTGCGTGTAGCCGGTGCGCATCGAATGAAGCTCGAGAAACTCGCGGGCAAGGTTTTCGTTCAGGCCACGGCCGCGCCTTTTGCCGGCCTCGGAGTCCGGGCCAAAGGAATTGGCTTGCGACAGGTAATACTGCATGCCGGGATGCCAGAGGCTGGCGCGCAGCATATCGGCGTAGGTGCCGCCGACCTGGGGCCGGATCGCCTCGTCGTGATAGCTTTGCACATAGCGCCCCAGCCCGCCCGCAGCGTTGGACACGGTAAGCCGGTTGGCCCACAGATTGCAGAGCCGCTCGACAAAGCCGGCGCCCGCAAAGGCCGGGCGGGCGACGAAACTGGCGATGTCGTCGAGCAGCATCTGTTTGGTCGCCAGACCGATTTCGGGCGAGACGCCGGCCACGGTCTTTTTCTGCGCTTCATAGACCGCGATCAGCACATACCGCTCGGCCAGCGACGGGCGGCTCCACGCGCTGGCCGCGGGGTCCACAGCGGTCAGTTGCGCCAGAACCCGGTCGGCATCAACGCCCGCAGGTGCCAGCGGCGCCCCGAGCTTCGGGCCATAGCCAAAACGGATTTCTTCAAGCAGCGCAGCCGGTTCCATCGGACGTCCTTAATGGCATCAGATGCAAGATGGGCACAGCGCGGGTGAAATCAACCTTCCGTCTTGGCCAGAGTGGCGCTTTCGGCAGCATTCTTCTTAAGCAGGCGCTCGGCCTTCTTGGCCCGTCGCAGGGCGCGCGCGTCCTCGAGCGAGCCGGGATTGTCCTGCATGACAACGGACATCTTCTTGAGGCCCACGTGCTTTTGCAAAAGCCGCTTGGCCAGCCCCGAGAGGCCGGAGGCTTTCAGAACCGGCCATTTGCGATAGTGGACAGTAAAGATCTCGCGGTCCTCTGGGAGCGGTTCGCCGCGCGACCGGCCGCCGAGGATGAAATGCTGGGTGTCGGGCAGGACGTTCCATGTCAGCCCGGATTTCTGAATGGCCAGAGGCAGGGTCATCTGATCGAGATAGGGCCGCTTCTGGTCAATCTCTGCCGTGGTATCGACCAATTTGGCGACCTCGTACCAGACCTGGGGGAAGCTTTTGCCCTCGTCCGTGCGGTATTGCTCGGGAAAGCTGAACAGGCCCGAGGAAAAGTAGGGCACCTTGCCCGCGCCCTTTTTCTGTTTCATCAGCTTGATGCGGTCATCGGGCAGGGGGATGCCCACGGTGTCATAGATGATCGCCCACGTCTCGTCGTCGCCCCAGCCCATCCACGCGGCAGGGGTCAGCGACACCTTGCCCTCGGCGGTGATGTTGGCGATGTCATTGGGCTTGAGGCACAGGATGTCGCTGTCCATAAAGCAGGAAAACACGGTGTCGCGTGGCTCCATCGTGGCGAGGATCTTGTTGCCATGGGGATAGGGCGGCTCGAAGCGGCCTTCGACCTGAAACGGGCGCACCTCGCAGCCAAGTTTGGCAAGAACGCGGATGACCTCGGGGTGAACGGTGTCCAGCTTGTGCGCGGGGCAATAGCCGACCAGCGCCACGGTATCGCCGAACTGTTCGCGCAAGGAAGCGGCCAGATAGCAGGCCATCACCTGAAAATCGGGCGGTTCGACGATGAAGAACACGGTCAGATCAGGCAACATCGATCCCTCGGGACGCATTTGCGGTGAATATGCCGACGCGGGCCGGAACTGTCACCCGATTTGCCGCGGGTTTCGGCGTGATTTGTCGGCGATTGTCGATAATCTTGGGACAATCAACGGAACTGCAACACTTTTCGCCGGCAATCCGACAGGCGCGCATCATGCCTTGCCGGGGATTCGGCCATGGCCGTAAGATGGGCGGAACCAAGAAAAGCAGCGATCGGGCAGCGGCAATGGCCAAAGCGGGGCAGACAAGGGTGGCGGGAGTGAAGGCAGCCGCACCGGCGAGGGCCGGGCGGGATGCGCCGGGCGTTGCCAGAACGGGTCATGCCAGGACAGCTGCGAAAAAGACGGCTGCCCCGGACTTGGCCAAAGGCAGGCCCAGGGGCGCTGGCGATCGGTGGGGCAGCGTCGATTTTCCGCTGAAGCGCCATGTCTCGCCCCATGGTCAGGTGACTGCCGTGTCGATGATGAAGGACGAAGGCCCCTATGTGATCGAGTGGGTCGCCCACCATCTGGCGGTCGGTTTCAGCGATCTTCTGGTCTATACGAACGATTGTTCTGATAGCACCGACGACATGCTGATCCGGCTGGAGGAACTGGGTCTGGTCCACCATCGCCGCAACGCGATTCCCGAAGGT
>JANMCI010000141.1:0-2098 GCA_031361245.1 Rhodobacterales bacterium | reverse complement strand
CCCGATCTCGCCCGAGCGATGCCCGGCGATCGCTTTGGCCTCGACAGCGGTATAGCGCACGAGCCCCTTGCCGAGCACATTACCGACAGGGTCCAGAATGGCCACCGGATCACCCCGGCCGAAACTGCCCGTGACCGTCGTGACCCCAGCCGGCAAGAGGGACTTGCCCGCCAGCAGCGCCTTGACCGCTCCGGCATCCAGCCGCAATTCGCCGCGCGGTTTCATCGCGTTGATCCAGCGTTTGCGCGCCGCCTGCGGATCGCCCTGCGCCACGAACCAGGTGCAATTGGCCCCCTTTGCCAATGCCGTCAAAGGCCGCAGGACCGAGCCTTCCATGATCGCCATGGCACAGCCGCCCGCCACCGCAGTCTTTGCCGCCAGCAGTTTTGTCTTCATGCCGCCTTTTGACATGCCGGAGATCGGGTCGCCCGCCATCGCCTCGATCTCGGCGGTAATCGCCTCGACCAGATCAAAGCGCAGCGCGTTCGGATCCTCTTTCGGATTGGCCGAGTAAAAGCCATCGACATCCGACAGCAGGATCAACTGATCCGCCCCCACCGTCACCGCAATCTGCGCCGCCAGCCGGTCGTTATCGCCAAACCGGATTTCGTCCGTCGCCACGGTGTCGTTTTCATTGACGATGGGCACCACACCCAGACCCAGCAACGTCTCCATCGTGGCGCGGCTGTTCAGATAACGCCGACGGTCCTCGGTATCCTCCAGCGTCACCAGAACCTGCCCGGTCTTGATGCCATGCGGTGCCAGCACCTCCTCATAGGCCCGGGCCAGACGGATCTGCCCGACTGCCGCAGCGGCCTGCGATTGCTCCAGCGGCAGGGCGCCATCGGGCAGGCCCAAGACCTTGCGCCCCAGCGCGATAGAGCCTGACGACACCAGCACCACATTCGTGCCCCGCGCCTTGGCCTCGGCCACGTCCATGGCAAGTGCGGACAGCCACGCCTGTTTCAGCCCAGTTCCACGATCGACCAGCAAAGCCGAGCCGATCTTGATGACCAGCCGCTTGGCGTCACGGATGTCAGGGGCCGAAATGGGCTTCAGGGCTGCCAAGGTCTGGCCTCCTCAACCACGACCGAGCCCGCCTTGATCCGCGCGTAAAGGTCGCGCAGCACATCCAAGAGACCCAAGCCCGCCACACCCGAGATCACATGCACCGGCCCGCCGCTGGCCTTTTCCAGCGCCCGGCGACGTTCGGAAATGGTCTTCTTGTCCAGCGCGTCGCATTTGGTCAACGCCAGCACGCGCGGCTTGTCGCCCAGCACCTCGGAATAGGCTTCAATCTCCTTGATGATGGTGCGGTAATCCTTGGTGATCGTGGACGAGGTTCCATCAACCAGATGCAGCAGCACCTTGCAGCGCTCGACATGGGCGAGGAACTGCATCCCCAGACCCCGGCCCTCCGATGCACCCTCGATCAAGCCCGGAATATCGGCCATCACGAATTCCTTGCCATCGATCCCGACAACTCCAAGGTTCGGCACCAGCGTCGTGAACGGGTAATCCGCGATCTTCGGCCGCGCATTCGACACGGCGGCCAGAAAGGTCGACTTACCGGCATTGGGCAGGCCCAGAAGGCCCGCATCCGCGATCAGCTTCAGGCGCAGCCAGATCGTCCGCTCGACGCCCTCCAAGCCCGGATTGGCCCGCGCCGGGGCGCGGTTGGTCGAGCTTTTGAAGTAAAGGTTGCCAAAGCCGCCATTGCCGCCCTTGGCCAACAGCACCTTTTGCCCCGGTCCCACCAGATCGGCGATCACGGTTTCCTCATCCTCGTCCAGGATCTCGGTGCCCACCGGCACCTTCAGGATCACATCATCCGACGTCTTGCCTGTCCGCTGGCTACCCATCCCGGGTTGCCCGGACTTGGCAAAGAAATGCTGCTGATAACGAAAGTCGATAAGCGTATTCAGCCCCTCGACCGCCTCGGCATAGACACTGCCGCCATTGCCGCCATCGCCGCCATCCGGCCCGCCGAACTCGACATACTTGTCCCGCCGGAACGACACGCATCCCGCCCCACCACCGCCGGAGCGGATGTAGACTTTGGTAAGGTCAAGGAACTTCATGGCTCAGACTTTCAATA
>JANMCI010000027.1:0-2721 GCA_031361245.1 Rhodobacterales bacterium | reverse complement strand
TCCTTGCCGCAATCCTCGACCTTGAGGCGGATCTTGCCGTCATTGACCAGCAGCGAGGCGCCGGGTTCAAGGGCGGCAAAGATCTCGGGGTGCGGCAGTTGCACCCGGGTCAGGTCGCCCGGCTTGCTGGACAGGTCCATGCGGAAGACGGCACCCTCGACAAGCATCTCGCCTTCGGGATTGGCGAACACGCCGACCCGCAGTTTGGGGCCCTGAAGGTCGGCCAGAATCGCGATCGGGCGACCGGTGTCGGCCTCGACCTGACGAATGATGGTGTGGCGGGCCCTGATGTCGTCGTGGGTGCCATGGCTCATATTCAGGCGAAAAACGTCAGCACCTGCTTCAAACAGGGCACGGATGGTGGCGTAGTCACTGGAAGCGGGGCCAAGTGTCGCCACGATCTTCACATTCCGAAGGCGTCTCATGCCTTGTTCCTTTTCATCGCATTTCGGTTGCGCTGGGTCGCGGGACTTATGGCGCAATTGCCAGCAGGGGGCAACGTCGGATTGTCATTAATCACTTGGCGTGAAGAATTCGCGAAGGACGGGGGGCGGATGCCCGTTTTGTGGGCGGCGGGGTTGTCCCGGCATGTGGCGATTCCCTTTGCCGCGACGATGCGGTATTCCAGCGGGCAAGCGGACGGGACACGGCATGACGGCATTTCACATTCACGGCGCAGAGCGGCAGAGCCGGTGGCTGATCACCTGTGATCATGCCTCCAACCGGGTGCCGGCAGAGGTGTGCGGCGGCGATCTGGGCATCTCGGCCGAGGACATGGCGCGCCACATCGCGTGGGATGTCGGGGCGGAGGGTCTGGCACGGGCGCTGGGGGCGGAACTGGGCGCGCCGGTGATCTGCTCTGACTTCAGCCGGCTGGTCATCGACCCCAACCGGGGTGAGGACGACCCGACGCTGGTGATGAAGCTTTATGACGGCACGATCATTCCGGCCAACCGCATGGTGGACGGCGCCGAGGTCGAGCGGCGGCTGGCCACGTTGTACCGGCCCTATCATGACGGGCTGGCCGATCTGGCGGCGCGGCGGGAGGATACGGTGATCGTGGCCATCCACTCCTTTACCCCCTGTCTGCGGGGGCGGGCGCCAAGGCCGTGGCATGTCGGGGTGCTTTACAGTGAGGATGATGACCGCCTGTCGCGGCGGCTGGTCGACCGGCTGGCCGCCGAGCCTGACCTGTGCGTGGGCGACAACGAGCCCTATGCCGGGGCGCTGCCGGGCGATGCGATTGACCGCCACGCCTTGCAGGCCGGGCGTCACAACACGCTGATCGAGGTCAGGAATGATCTGATCGGGACGGGTTCGGGGCAAGAGCGGTGGGCAAGGCGGCTGGCCCCGATGCTGACGGAGGTGCTGGCGCGGCTGTGACGGGCTGACAATGCCGGTCGGCGCGGGGCGATTGTCGCAAGGCTGTGGTCAATGCGCTGAAGGATTTGACGTTTTGAGATGGTGTCGAACAATCTCGGGCGTGAAGCTGGGTCGGGGATATTGTCATGGAATATTTGTTGCTGCTGTTGTTCGTGCCGTTTCTGTTTGGCGACCTGTTCGGGCATGACGAAGAGGACGCCACGCCACAGGGCACAGAGGATGCAGATACCCTGAGGGGAGATGCGGATGATGAGCTTCTCGATGGCAAGGGCGGCGATGACGTGATCGCGGCGGCCGAAGGCGACGACACGGTCGTTGCTGGCGATGGGTTCGATCGAGTGATGGGCGAGGAAGGCAATGACCGGATTTTCGCCGGGGGATTGGATGATCTCATCGACGGTGGGTCGGGCAACGACACGGTCTGGATGGGCGGCGGCGAGGATAACTATGGCGTTTTGGACGAAAGTTGGCTTCCAGACGAAGATCACGACCGCAGCATGGCTGGCGATGATTTTGTGAACGGCGGCGACATGCCGGACTCGATCATCGATACGGAAGGTTCAAACACGCTTGAAGGCGGTACAGGCGCCGATGGATTGCATGCGACGGACGGGCAGGGAACCGACGCGCCGGATCAGCTTTTTGGCGGCTGGGGCGGAGATGGCATCGGCGGCGACGATGGCGATACAATGTCCGGCGGCGAATCGCGCGACGATTTCTATATCTATCTGGACGAATCCGATGATCAGGCGGTCGTGATCACGGATTTCACCGCGGACCACGAAACGGTGCACCTGATTGTGGAGCAGAGCGCTTTTCCGGGCCTAATCGCCGACGACCTGACCATCGAGAAAAACCCCGACAGCGGTGATGTGACGATCCTTCTGGCAGGGCAGAAGGTGGCCGAATTGATGGCGCCCTTGGGCGAGGTCACAACGGCGGACATCGTCTTGCCAGGTTGGATGCAGCGCTAGTCCCGCCATGGGTGCTGAAATGCCCGCAGACCGGGCGTGGTTTGCCCGGGGCCGCCCTTCCGGTCCCGATGCTGACCGGCAGGCTGGCAGTGAGGTGACCCGGCAGACAATGCGGGGCGGCGCGGGGCGATTGTGGCAAAATTGCGGCGAAAGTGCGGAAAGATTTGACTTCCCCGGTGCCGTCGAAAAGATACTCGGGCGCAAAGCTGGGTCGGGGATATTGCCATGGAATACTTCTTGCTGCTGTTGTTCGTGCCGTTTCTGTTCGGCGATCTTTTCGGACATGACGATAATGATGACGACGCCCCGGATATCAACGGCACGCAGGGTGCCGACATTCTGGAAGGCACAACCGAGTCCGAGG
>JANMCI010000014.1:0-7455 GCA_031361245.1 Rhodobacterales bacterium | reverse complement strand
CCGGAGGAGGTCATTGCCAAGCTGAAGCTTTATGAGGCGCTGGGGGTGGATGAGTTCATCTATTACGCGAGCCTTGGGCTGGGGCTGGCGGAACAGAAACGCTCGATGGAATTGTTTTGCCGCGAAGTCATGCCGGCGTTTGCCTGAGCAAAAGGCATGAGCCATGTCGGGCTGACCCGGATCTCAGGGGCGGCAGGCGGGCGCGTGACGAATTACCTTGGGCAATTTGCCGAACGGTCAGGGCGACTTGGCTTTGTGGCGGTGCTGCAGGGTTTCCAGAAAGGCGGCGAGGGTGCCGGGCCAGCTGGGGGTGCTGTCCTCTTTCGGCCAGGCCTGACGGTAATCGCTGGGGCGGCGGCCAAAGCAGTTCCCGAAGGCATGGGCAAAGTGGGACAGCGTGTTGAACCCTGACGCGGCGGCGATGTCGCGGACCGAAAGCTTGGTCGAAATCAGCAGGACGCGCGCATGTTGCAACCGGCAGAGCGCGCCGAACTGGACGATGGTGCAGCCGATGTTGTGGCGGAACTGCCGCTCCAGCTGGCGCTGCGAGGCACCAAGGGCGGCGGCAATCCGGGGCACGGTCAAGGGTTCGGAGATGTTCTGCTCGATCAGCGTGATCGCCTGACGGACCAGCGGGGCCAGCGTGTCGATGCCTTGACCAAGCGTGCGGCGCTGGGGGGCCGTGGCCGGGCGGATCGGGCTGTGCAGCATCTGGTCGGCCACTTCGCCTGCCATCCCCTCGCCATGTCCATTGGCGATCAGGCGCAGCATCAGGTCCACCCCAGCGAGCCCGCCCGCACAGGTCAGGATGTGATCGTCGAGGGTGAAAAGCTGCTCCACAACCGGCACCCCGGCGAACTGTTCCTGAAACCCCGGTGCCCATGACCAGTGTGTCGCGGTCTTTTTCCCCGACAAAAGCCCGGCTTTGGCGACCAGATAGCAGCCAAGCTCGACCGAGCAGATCCGCGCCCCCTCGCGCGCCTGACGGCGCAACCATGACACGGTGTCGCGGTTGCCATAGCTTTCGGCCCCCCACGAGGCCAGCACGAACACCGTCTCGTCCCGGCGGTTGCGCTCGGGCGGCAGGCTGGCGGCGATGGACAGGCCGTTGCTGGCCGGGATGTCAGCCCCGTCAAAGGACAGGATTTCCCACTGATACAGCGGCTGCGGCGCGAGGTAGTTGGCGATCCGCAAAGGCTCGATCATCGTGATGAGGGTCGCCATGTTGAAACGTGGCACGATCAGGAAGGATACCCGCGCGGGCAGGGTGGTTTCGCCCGAAAGCCGATGCCGGGGGGCGGCGGTTGCTGCGCTGTCGGAGGTGCGAATTTTCGACATGCCGGGACGCTATCAGTCGAATTACCGGCGGGAAAGCCGGATTCAGCGCCCAAGATACCGGAACGACGCGGGGGGGGCAGCGCCAAATTGCCCGGCGCGAGGTCACATTGGCAAACCCAGATCCAGCGCCACATCCTCACCCGGTCGCTCCAAAGGCCGCTTGGTGCCTGAACCCGGCCCTGCGAAACGCTGTGGCGCGCCGCGGTTTTCGACCTTGGCCGAGGTCGAGATCCACCCGCTGTTGGCGTGCCGGGACGGCGCATGTCGATGCTCTGGTGCAGGTCAGCGCGCTTGTCCGATCTGCAAAAGCCCTTCCCGCCCCGCCTGACCCCGGTCTGGCGCAGGTGACAGGTCGGCCCCGGCTTGCTAATCTGTCACCGCACCTGTCACGAGCCACCCGATGAATGCCCCTGCCCCGCTGCAACCCCATTCCGAGGCGCTGAAGCGCGCGCTGGCCCCGCTGCAACGGGCCCGGTCGATGCCATCGGTTCTTTATACCTCGCCCGAGATCTTCGCGTTGGAGCGCGAGGCGCTGTTCCTGAAGCACTGGTTCTTTCTGTGCCGGGACGAGCAGTTGCCGGACGCCGGGGATTACCGGACCTTTGACACGCCGGGCGGGCCGGTGCTGCTGGTGCGCGGGCAGGACAAGGTGCTGCGCTGCTTTGCCAATGTTTGCCGCCACCGCGGATCGCTTTTGTTGAAGGGCAGCGGCAATTGCGGGGCGCGGATCATGTGCCCCTATCACGCGTGGAGCTATTTCAGCGATGGCCGCCTTTATGGCTGCCCCGACATGGCCGATGCCGAGGGCTTTGACCGCCGCGAAAACGGGCTGGTGCCGTTGCGGCTGGACAGTTGGGCGGGCTTCGTGTTCGCCAATTTCGCAGCCGAGCCGAAGCCATTGCTCGACCATCTGGGCGATCTGCCGCGCCGCTTTGCCTCGCACCGGATGGACGCGATGCGCTGCGTGTGGAGCGTGACCCTGACCCCGCGCTGCAACTGGAAACTGATCCTTGAAAACGCAATGGAGACCTATCACACCGGCACCGTGCACCGTGATACCGTGGGGGCGCAGACCCAGCGCGACATTCCGACGACGGGTAACTGGCTTTGCATGCAGGTCCTGTCGCGGCGCTCGATTGCGACCATGGGCGCGGATACGCCGCCCCTGCCCGCCATCGAGGGGCTGGATGCCGATGCGCGGGAGGGAACCTATTTCACCGTGATCCACCCAACGGTTCAATTCGCCGTGGCGCAGGATTGCATGTGGTGGCTTAATGTGACCCCGGTCAACGAGGGTCAGTCGGTGCTGGAAATCGGCGGCTGTTTTCCGGCAAGCAGCCTGAAGCTGCCCGGTTTCGCTGCCAACCGCAGGCTTTATGAGCATAGGTGGGAGGCCGTGGGCCGCGAGGATGTGGGCGTGCTGGAGGACCAGCAAAAGGCGCTGGGTTCGGTGCTGTTCCGGCCCGGACCGTTGTCGGGGCGGGACGACAAGGTGCAACAGGTCGGGGCGTGGAATCTGGCGCAGATGGGGGTTGAGGGATGGACGATCTGACGACGGGCAAGCGAACCAAACGGGGCGACTGGGTGCCCGATGCGCCGCTGGTGACCTCGCCCCTGTTCCGGTTGCCGCCGCAACTGGGCAAATTGCCGGGCTGGCTGCCGGGCTATTTCCTGCCGTGGAATGTGCTGTTCATGGCCAGTGGGGCGGTGTTCTGGACATGGTTCTTTCCCGATGTCGCCACGATGAAAGTGCTGGCATGGGGCTGGGTTCTGCAGATCCTTGGGCTGAACCTTGTCGCCGTCACGCTGTTTTACACGGCGCTGGAACTGCCGCTTTATATCCGCCGCAGGCAGGCCAACCGCTTTAAATACAACGGAAAATTCCCCGGCGATGCCAAGAATGCGGCCTTCTGGTTCGGCAGCCAGAATGCCGAGGGCATCCTGCGCTCACTGGGAACCGGCGTGCCGATCTGGACCGCCTATCAGGCACTGCTGGGCTGGTCGGCGGCCAACGGCCATGCCCTGACGGTGACCTTTGCCGACCATCCGCTTTACCTGCTTGCCTTGGGCTTTTGCGTGCCGATCTGGCATGAGTTCCACTTTTACTGCGTCCACCGGCTGATCCATGTGCCGGTGCTCTACAAATACATCCACTCGGTCCATCACAACTCGGTCAACCCCAGCCCGTGGTCGAGCCTGTCGATGCATCCGGTCGAGCAGCTTTTGTATTTCTCGTCTTGCCTCATCCATCTGGTGATCCCGTCCAACCCGGTCGTGGCGCTTTACGGGCTGCATTATGCGGGCTTGGGCGCGGTGGTCGGGCATATCGGCTTTGACAAGATCGAACTGACCGGGGCCAGGGGCTTGGACACCCACGCCTATACCCATTACCTGCATCACAAGCATTTCGAGGTGAACTACGGCGATGGGCTGATGCCGTTGGACAAGCTGTTCGGCTCGTGGCACGACGGCACGGCCGAGGGCGATGCGGCCATGGAGGCGCGCTTCAGGCGCAAGGTCGCAAAGGCCAACGGCTAGGCTGGCTCGAACAACTCGACAAGGTTGCCGGACGGATCAAGGCACAGAACCTGCCGCCCCCCCGGCCCGGTGACGATGTCATTGCGAAACCGCACGCCATGCGCCTTCATGCCCGCGACGGTGGCGTCCAGATCATCAACCTTGATCACGATGCGGGCCCAACCGCCCGGTTCGGGCATCGTGCCGTCGGGCATGGGTTTGCGCGCCGAGGCCGTGGGTCCGGCCAGCCACAGGGCAAGATCGCCAAGTTCCATGATTGCCATCGCCGGGCCGAATTGCTGCATAAGCTCAAAACCGAGGTGGTCCTGATAGAACAGCACCGCATCGTCAACGTCGTCGACCAGATACCTGACTTCTGCCATGACGGTTCTCCTTTTCAGACCCAGTATTCGGGGCATTGCGATTCCAATCAATGTGGCATTTTCGGTGCTTCCCTTTTGCTCTGGCGAGGGCCAAGACTGCGCCGATGTTCCGTTCGCGCGCCCCCTGGCTGATCGCCGCACCTGCCGTGTTCCTGCTCTTGTGGTCCGCAGGGTTCGGGATCGCGAAACTGGGGCTGCAACATGCGCCACCCCTGACGCTGCTGGCACTGCGCTATGTCTGCGTGCTGGTGATCCTGCTGCCGCTGGCGGCCATCCTGCGCCCGCCCCTGCCCGGCAGCTTGCGGGCATGGGTCGATGTGGCGGTGGTCGGATTCCTCATCCAGGTCGTCTATTTTGGCCTCTGTTATGTCGCGTTCAAATCCGGCACGTCGGCGGGGGCGGTCGCAATCATCGTCTGCCTGCAGCCGATTCTGGTCGCGCTGATCGCGCCGCGCCTCGTCGCAGAGCGCATCAGCGTCCGTGGCTGGGCCGGGCTGGCCCTGGGTCTGGCCGGGGCCACACTGGTCATTGCGTCGCGCCAATCGGTGGCGGCAGAGGGTGCGTTCGGCATCTCCTGCGCCGGGCTGGCGCTGTTCGGGATCACCGCTGGCACATTGTGGGAAAAGCGGTTCGGCGTCACGCATCACCCGATCACGGCAAACCTGATCCAATATGCGGTTGGTGCGGCCTTTTGCGTGCCGATGGCCCTGATCAGCGAAAGGTTCGAGGTCAACTGGAATTGGGAGTTTGCTGCCGTGCTGTTCTATCTGGTCGTCGGCAATTCGCTTTTGGCCATGACCCTGCTGCTGGCGATGATCCGGGCCGGGGCGGTGTCGCGGGTCTCGGCCCTGTTCTACCTCGTCCCACCGCTGTCCGCGCTGTTCGCCTGGCCCCTGCTGGGCGAGGTGATGCCGCCCCTCGGCTGGGCCGGCATGGCGCTGGCGGCAGTCGGGGTGGCTCTGGTCAGCCGGCGGGCCGAAGGGTAAGGCGCCGCAGCAGAGCGTCAACCTCGGGGCCTTTGGACTGGGTCGAGCGGAACAGCATGGCCTGCGATTGCAGGATCAGGCTGTCGGACAGCACTTTCAGATGGTTGGCGCGCAGGGTCTCGCCGGACGAGGTGATGTCGGCGATGGCCTCGGCGGTCAGGTTCTTGACCGTCGCTTCGGTCGCGCCCTGGCTGTCGACCAGTTGATAATCGGCCACGCCATGGGCGGTCAGGAAATCGCGGACCAGCCGGTGGTATTTGGTGGCGATGCGCAGGCGGTGGCCGTGGCGCTGCCGAAAGGCCGCCGCTGCCGCATCCAGATCGTCCAACGTCTCGACGTCGATCCAGGCGGCGGGGACGGCGATGATCAGGTCGGCATGGCCGAACCCAAGGGCGGCCACCTCGCTGACCTGCAGTTGCCAGTCGGCCAGCTTGTCGCGCACAAGGTCCGAGCCGGTGACGCCAAGGTCGATGCGACCGGCGGCCAGTTCGCGCGGAATCTCGCCCGCCGACAGCAGCACAAGCTCGACCCCGTCCGCCGCGACATGGCCGGAATACTCCCGCTCTGTCCCCGATTTCTGCATCTTGAGGCCCCGGGCCGAGAACCAGTCGAAAGTCTGCTCCATCAGCCGGCCTTTGGAGGGGATACCGATCTTGATCATCCGCGCACCTGGGTCAAAAGTTCGGGCCGGATCACCCCGCCCACCGCCGGAATCGACCGCCCCTGCCCCAACACCGCCGTCAGCGCGTCATAACGCCCGCCCGAGGCGACGGGCGGCAGCCCCTCGGTCAGGAACGAGAAGGTGAAGCCGTCGTAATACTCCATCGAGGTGCGGCCAAGACTGGCCTCGAACGCCAGGCGCGCGGTGTCTATGCCACGCGATTTCAGTGCGGCAAGGCGGGCAGCAAAATTGGCGACGGCGGGCTCGATGGCGGGCAGCATGGAGGTGATGCCGCGCAGATGCGCGAGGGCCGCCTCGGCCGGGGCCTGCAGCGACAGAAGGTCATAAAGCAACGCGGCTTCGGGCGCGGCAATGGGCTTGGTGCCCGCATCCTCGAGGAGGGCGGCGGCGCGCTCCGCGATGTCTTCGGGCGCGCGCAGGCCGATCATCGGCCCCGCAGCGGCGATCAGCGCCTCGGGGCTGCCGGACGCCAGACGCTGCAACAGGGCGGCGCGCGCCTCGGGCAGCGGAGCGCGGCCTGAAAAGCGGTCCAGCAACTGGCGGAACCGGGCGGGTCGCCAGATATGACGCAAGAGCGCCGCCTTGCGTCGGGGGGTCGTGTCAAGGCCGCCAACGGCCGCCATCAGAATACCGATGTCGCCGGTCACGGGTTTGGCCGGGAACGGGGCCAACAGGCTGGCGAACAGCGCGAAAACCTCGGCATCGGCCTCGGCGGGAGCGGCGCGGTCAAAGACCTCAAAGCCGACCTGCAGATATTCGCTGGCGCGGTTGCCCAGATGCTCTTGCTTACGAAACACCTCGCCCAGATAGCAGTAGCGCGCCGGGTCCGCCCCATGGGACATATGCGCCTGCACCACGGGGACGGTGAAGTCTGGGCGCAGCATCATCTCGCCCTGCAACGGGTCGGTGGTGGTGTAGGCCCGGGCGCGGATGTCCTCGCCGTAAAGGTCCAGCAAGGTTTCGGCGGGCAGCAGGACATCGGCATCGACCGGCACGGCGCCCGCCGCCTGAAAGGCCGCGAACAGGCGTTCAGCCTCGGCGCGGATGGCGGGTTTGCCGGTCATTGGTCCAGCATTTTGCGAACGCCGGACACCAGATCGGCGCGGGGGATTTCGACTTGGGCGGGGCGGTCCTTCCACTCTTCCAGGGTGGCACTTTGGGCGATTTTCGCGCCAAGGATCAGGTCTTTCAGGATGACGGTTCCGGCGGCGGCCTCGTTCCCGCCCTGGATCACGGCGACCGGGCTTTGGCGTTTGTCGGCGTATTTCAACTGGTTGCCAAAGTTCTTGGGGTTGCCAAGGTAAACCTCGGCCCGGATGCCGGCGCGGCGCAGGTCGCTGGCCATCGTCATGTAATCGGCCATGCGCTCGCGGTCCATCACGGTCACCACGACCGGCCCTGCCGCCTCGCCGCTGGTGCGGCCCTTGGCTTTGAGAGCGGCCAACAGCCGGTCGACACCGATCGACACGCCGGTCGCGGGCACGGCCTGCCCGGTGAACCGTTTGACCAGATCGTCATAACGCCCGCCGCCCGCAACCGAGCCGAACTG
>JANMCI010000007.1:0-2889 GCA_031361245.1 Rhodobacterales bacterium | reverse complement strand
CGCCGGGCCAGTTCGTCAAAGGCTTCCTCGACCAGGCCAGCGGGGCGCTGGGGCCAGGGGTAGAGATAGGGCCAGGCGAGGGCGCCGGAGAAGGTGGCATGAGCGGTGAGGCCGAGGTTCTTGGAGGCGGACAGCGCCTTTTTCACCTGATCCACCGCCCATTCGGCCCGCGCCTTGGGATTGCCGCGGACGGAGGGGGCGGCAAAGCCGTCGAACTGGGTGTCATAGGCGGGGTGGACGGCGACGAGCTGGCCCTGCAGGTGGGTCGAAAGCTCGGTGATCTGGACGCTGTTTTCGGCGCAGACGCCCTTGAGCTCGTCGCAATAGGTTTTCGAGGTGGCGACCTTGTCGAGGTCGATCAGCCGGGCGTCCCAGGTCGGGATCTGCACACCCTTGTAGCCGATGGAGCCTGCCCATTCGGTGATGGCGGGCAACGAGTTGAACGGGGCGGCGTCGCCGGCGAATTGGGCAAGAAACAGGGCGGGGCCCTTGATGGTTTTCATGATGTCCTCCGAAAGTTAACCTAGATCCACGTGATCGGGCCGGTCGAGGAACTGGCCCTTTTCCGGTGCGCGACGTTCGATGGCGGCAATGAGAGCGCGCGACAAAAACGCGCCGGCGCGGCTCACGTCCTCCTTGACGACGATGATTTCCTTGCGGAAGCGGTGCAGGAAGGAGTTGGCTTCCTTGGCGACGATGTCGAAATCCTGCCCGATCACCTTGCCCGCCTTTTCCGCCCCCGCGATCGCAGCCACGGCGGCAGAGGGCGAGCCGGTCACGATGCCGTCGATCAAGGGGCTGCGGATCATGCGGGCGAAGATGGCCTGCTCGATCTCGTCAGAGGGGGTGTCGGAGGTGATGCCCTCCATCAGTTCATATGGCAGACCCAGCGCATCGGCCTCTTCGATGAAGCCTTTGGTCATGTGAACCGAATAGCTGTGATCGGCGGGCGGGCGGACAAGGAGGAAGCTGCGGCGGCCCTTGGCGCGGAGGGCGCGGACGCCGATGCGGGCATAGGCCTCGTTGTCGAAGTCGAAATAGGGGTGGTCGAGCCCCATGTCGGTGCGGCCATGGGTGACGAACGGGAAGCGTCGTTCAAGCAGATAACGCACGCGGGGGTCGTCAACCTGGGTCTGGTTCAGCACGATGCCGTCGGCGCTTTCGGTTTCGACGATATAGCGGATCGGGTCCATCGGGTCCTGATCGGGGAAGAAGGGCATGACGACGAGGTGATAGGCCGAACCGCGCAAAGCCTCGGCGATGGAGTAGATCAGTTGCGACGGATTGGACATGTCGGACACCGTGGACAGGGTCACGGCGATGACATTGGTCTTGCCGGTGCGCAGACGGACCCCGGCGCGGTTGGGGCGGTAGCCCAGACGCTCGGCGGTTTCGCGGACGCGTTTCTTGGTCTCTTCGCCGATGTCGGGGGCGTCCTTGAGGGCGCGCGACACGGTGGCGATGGCCAGTCCGGTCTCGGCGGCGATGGTCTTGAGGGTCGGGCGCTCCGAATCACTTGGCAGCAGATGAAGGCCGGTCATGACGTCGCACCTGACCGGGGAGCGGCGCGGGAGCGAATCAGTTGCGGGTCGGCGGGGGCAATGCAGCTGCAGAAACCGGGGGCCGGCACGCGGTCGGCCGATTGTGCTGCACCGCGGCGCGTGGCGACCGAGGTCCATGGATCGCAGGACAAATCTGCGCGCACGACGCCCGGGAAAGCGTTTGTTGCACTGCAGAATTGACGAAAACCGGACATGGGCCTACCACTTTGCGGGCGAAGATTCTGGGCCATAGAACGCCCTGACTTTCGTGATCGGCAAGCGAAAAGATTGCTTGATTGAAAAAACTATAACGTTATAGGATCGGCCTATAACGATTTAGAAACTGCAAAACTGTCTGGGAGGACTACATGAAGAATTGGAAACTGGCTGCGGCGCTTTGCGCTTCGGTAGCACTGCCGTCGGTCGCATCGGCCACGGAACTGGAAGTCACCCATTGGTGGACTTCCGGTGGTGAAGCCGCCGCTGTGGCGGAATTCGCCAAGGCGTTCGATGCCACCGGCAACAAGTGGGTCGACGGCGCTATTGCTGGTTCGGGCGACGTTGCCCGTCCGATCATCATCAGCCGGATCATGGGCGGCAACCCGATGGGCGCCACCCAGCTGAACCCCGGTGTGGACGCGGCCGAACTGGTGGCAGCCGGGCTGATGCTGGACATTACCGATCTGGCGACCGCCGAAGACTGGGCGAACATCCTGCGGCCGGCCAGCCAACTTGCTTCTTGCACCATTGACGGTCGCGTCTATTGCGTGCCGGTTAACCTGCACTCGCAACAGTGGATGTGGACCAACCGCAAGGTGTTCGAAGATGCGGGCATCGCCCCGCCGAAGGACTGGAACGAGTTGATGGCCGCAGCGCCTGCCCTGCAGGAAAAAGGCATTCAGCCGCTGGCCCTGGCGCAGGGCTGGCCGATCGGCATTCTGGTTCAGGACCTGCTATTGGCTATCGCGGGCACTGACAACTACATCGCAGTCTACAAGGACCGCAACCTCGACATCGCCAGAGGACCCGAATTTGCCAAGGTTTTCGACGCCATTGCTGCTGCGCGTCAGTTTGCCCCGGCCGACAAGATGGTGCCGCAGTGGAACGAAGCGGTCGGCCTGGTGATTGACGGCAAGGCTGCCGCCAACGTCATGGGTGACTGGGCTGGCGGCGAATTCGCCGTAGCGAACTTGGTGGCCGGCAAGGACTATGACTGCCTGCCGGGCCTTGGCCTTTCGGACGTTCTGGATACCGGTGGAGACGTGTTCTACTTCCCGAAGAATGCCGACCCGGAAGTGACCAAAGCCCAATTGGTGATGGCTTCAATGATGGTAACCAAGGAAGTCCA
>JANMCI010000573.1:0-5335 GCA_031361245.1 Rhodobacterales bacterium | reverse complement strand
CGAGCGGAACTGGCGCAGCGGTTGCGGCAATTGGGCATTGGCCAAGAGCAGGGTTTCGGCCGGGGCAGGGGGTTGCGGGGTCAGTGCGGGTTTCAGCCGGGCGAAGGTTTGAAACAGCACCGGGGCGGCAAGGTCCGCGCCGAAGGCGCCGGGGACGGGCGTGCCGTCCGGGCGGCCCATCCAGACGCCGATCACATGGCCACCGTCAAAGCCTACGGCCCAGGCGTCGCGGTGGCCATAGGACGTGCCGGTCTTGTAGGCCAGCCGGTTCTCGGGCGCACCGGGCGGCGGGGCAAGGCCGGCCAGAATGTCTGCCACCTCCCAAGCGGCGGAGCGGGTCAGGACGCGCTCGCCTTCCTCGGGCGGCGCAGCAGAATAGGTCAGGGGCCGAGTCACCCCGCCATTTGCGATGGCGGCATAAAGCTGGACCATGTCGGTCAGCGTCACGCCGATCCCGCCCAGAGCCACGGCCAATCCGGGCTGGCCGCTGGGCAGGGCGAAATCGACCCCGGCGCGGTCCAGCGCCTGCAGCAGTTTTGCCGGACCCAGCGCCTCGGTCAGTGCCACGACGGGCAGGTTCAGCGACAGTTGCAGCGCCTCGCGCACCCGGATCGTGCCGCGGAACTGGCGGTCGAAATTCTGCGGGCGGTAGCCGTTGAAATCGGTCGGCACGTCGTCGATCAGCGTTTCGGGATGGGCAAGGCCGTTGTCGAAGGCAAGGCCATAGACCAGCGGTTTCAGCGTCGATCCGGGCGAGCGCAGCGCCATGGTCATGTCCACGAAGCCCTGCCGCTGATCGGCACGGTAGGCGGCCGAGCCTATCGAGGCGAGGATCTCGCCCGTCCGGTGGTCGGCGACTACGATGGCAACCTGCAACCGCGCGCCCTGACCGGCCACGGTATCGGCGGCGAGGCGTTCCAGACTGGCCTGCAGGTCGCGGTCAAGGGTGGTGACGCTGCCACCCTCGGCGATCACCCGGTCTGCCAGATGCGGGGCAAGGGCGGGAAAGCTGCGGCGTGCGGTGGGAACGGGTTCGGTCAGGGCGGCCCTGGCCTGATCGGCGTCGATCAGCCCGTCGCGGGTCGCCCGGTCCAGCACCCGGGCGCGCGCCCGCGTCGCGTTGTCTGCGGCCCGGTCGGGGCGGCGGGTCTCGGGGCTTTGCGGAATGGCGACCAGCAGCGCCGCTTCTGCCGGGGTCAGGCGGCGCGGCTCCTTGCCGAAATAGGCCAGCGTCGCCGCCCGGATGCCTTCGACATTGCCGCCATAGGGGGCGAGGTGGAGGTACAGCGACAAGATCTGCGCCTTGGTGAGATGCCGCTCCAGTGCCAGCGCCAGCCGCATCTGGCGCAGCTTGCCCGTCAGCCGCCCGGTGCCGCTGTCCTCCAGAAGGCGCGCCACCTGCATCGTCAGGGTCGAGGCGCCAGAGGTCACGCGGCCCTGCGTCACGCTTTGCAGCGCCGCGCGCAACAGCGCCCGGATGTCCACGCCGTGATGCTCGAAGAACCGCTTGTCCTCATAGGCCAGCAAAAGGGTGACAAAGAACGGATCGACCCGGCCCTGCTTTACCGCCAGCCGCCAGCGCCCGTCCGCCACGGTATAGGCCCGCAGCAGATCGCCGTTCCGGTCCAGCACCTCGTTCGAGGTTTCCAGCGTCAGATCGGGCAGGACCGTCGCATCGACCCAGCCGTCAAAGCCGTCGCGCGCCAAGGCGGCGAGCCAGAGGCCCGCCGCCAAGGTGATGAACCATCTGGCCCGCATCACAGGCGGCCCCCCTCACTCGGCAATCGTCACGGTGCCCGTGTCGGTATGGGCGGTGAAATCCGGCCGGTACATATCCTCGACCGAGGCCGCCGGGTGGTGGAATGTCCCCGGCGACACCGCCCGCACGACATAGGCCAGCCGGAACGGCGTGTTGTCGCTGCGGTCGATGGCCGTCAGAAAGCGGTTCTGGCGGAACTCGGAATGGGCAACCTCTGACGCGAGGTCAAGGAAGTCCAGCGCCGCGACCGACCCACCCGAGATGAGGTTGGGATTGTCGATCTCCAGCCCCGCCGGTAGCGGATCGTTGACCATCAGACGCGCCTCGCCTTTGCCAAAGGGCGTGACCTCCAGCACGGCGACAAGGCGGTCGCCCGAGCGCAGACCCTCCAGCGAGGCGGGTTCGCCGGCCAGCGTGTAATAGCTGCGGCTGATGGCATAGCCGTTGCCGCCCGCGGGTTCTGGCACCTCTGGCACGCCAAAGGTGGTGATGGTCAGCGTGGTCTCCTGGCCGGTGTTCTGCACCAGCACCGGGTTGCGGTAATTGGCATCCAGCACGCGGACCAAGGGGCCGGTTGCGGGCTCGCCGTTCAGGGTGATGTTCTTGCCGCCGTCGCGGTCGATCAGCGCATTGGCGGCGAGCAGAGCCCAGGTCGCCTCCTGCGTGGACAGCACACCCGACGAGGTGGCGATGCGGTCGGTCAGATCCTCGCGGTCAACCGCGTTGGACCCGGCCTCGACCGCAAGGGTCAGGACTGCGGCGGTGTCGCGGTAGGTCGTGCCGTAATCGGCGCGCCAGTTCTGCTCGGCGTCGGTCACGGCCTTGCCCTTCAGCGCCGCCGCAGCCCGGGCGAACATCGCGTCGGCGCGGGGCTGGTCGCCGTAACTCGCCAGCGCCGCCCCCAGTTGGGCCATCGCCATCGGGGTGGCAAAGGCGTCCCCCTTGACGTCGGCGTAATAGCGCAGATCGCCCACCGCCGCCGCACCCTCGCGCGCCAGAACCATCAGCGCATAGGCCAAAGGCTCGCCGCCCTTGTCAAAGTCGCTGTAGTAATTGACCTGATTGCGCAGGTTGTCCAAGGCCGAGCGGAAGGCCTTGTCGGGCACGTCATGGCCCTGCGCCTTGGCCCGGCTCAGGAAATCGGTGACATAGGCGTCCAGCCACATGTCGCCCTCGCCCGGTGACCACAGGCCAAAGGCGCCGCTGGAGGACTGGTTGGTCAGCACCGCTTCGATGGCCTGCGCGATCCGCTCCTTGATGTTGCTGGCGCCCGGCAGGTCCATCGCCTGCGCCACTTGATCAAAGTAAAGCAGCGGCAGCGCCTTGGAGGTGATCTGCTCGGTGCAGCCATAGGGATAGCGGTCCAGCGCCGCCAGAACGCCGGGGGCGTTCAGGCGGGCAATGGGGCCGATGGCCAGTGTGGCGCGACCGGTGCCGGGCATCAATCCGTCGAACACCGCCTCGTCAAAGGTAAAGGTCTGGTCTTTGCCAAGGTCCAGTCGGCTGACGTGGACGACGGCCGGGTCGTTGACCTCGACCGGCAGTTTCAGGGTCTTGGTCAGCACCTTGCCATCGGGTGTGGTCAGCGTGACGTCGATGGTCTGCAGACCGACCGGCCCGGCCTTGACCGGAACGGCAAAGACGGTCTTTTGCTTGTCGCCCAGATCGAACCGCCCCGGCACCTTGCCCAGCGTCAGCCCGTTCGAGGCGACCGAGAGCTGCATCTCACCCGCTGGCCCGCTGGTATGGACCACCTCCAGCAGCAGGCGGCTTTCGTCACCGGGCTGCATGAAGCGCGGCAGGCTGGCCGTCACCACGACCGGGTCACGCACCAGCACATCGGCCGTTGCCTGCCCAACCCCGCGCTTGGACCACACCACGGCCATGATCCGGACCGCGCCATTGAACGACGGCAGATCAAAGCTGGCACGGGCGTAACCGTCCGGACCCACCGTGATCGGGCCGGCAAAGTAGGACACCAGTTCCTCGGTGGGCGGTGGCGCCTGCAGACGAGCCTGCGCCCCCGCATCACCGCCCGACCGCACCACGCCCTCGGCACCGTTCAGCCCGTCGATCAGGCGGCCATAGATATCGCGGATGGCCATGCCAAGCTTGCGCTGGCCAAAGTAATGGTCCTGCGGATCGGGCGGGGCAAAGCCGGTGAGGTTCAGGATACCCTGATCCACCGCAGCAATCGTGACATAGGCCGTGTCGCCGGGCAGCACGCCCTCCACCTTGACCGCCACATCAAGCGGCCCGCGCGGCGCCGCCTCGGGCGCGGTTTCGACCGTGGCGCTCAGCGCCCTTGTGCCGGGGTCGATCCTGGCATGGGCCAGACCCAGCGCACGGGCCGGATTGCGCCCCGCCGCCACATCCATCGGGCGCAGCACGGCGGCCGAGACATAGGCCCCGGTCCCCCACTCATCCGTCACCTCAAGCGGGATCAGGTTCTCGCCCTCGGTCACGGCAACTGCCTTCATCGCAATCAGCCGGTTCGACATCACCGTCACCAGCGCCGTCCCCGCCGCCTTGGGCACGATCCGCAGCACCGCCGTATCGCCGGCCTTGTAGTCGGGCCGGTCCAGCGACAAATCCAGCGTGTCCGGCGTTGCCGACACATCCGCCGGCACATACCAGCCGGCATAGAAGGTGGTGGAGGTCACCGCCTCCTCCCCGTCCGAACGCGAGACGGTCAGCTCATACTCGCCCCAAGTCACCGGTGCGCCGATTTCCACCGGCGCCTGCCCCAGTTCGGCGTCCCCTTGGGCGACCTTGTCGCGCGCGTTGACGGCCTGCCAGTTCCACGAGCCGTTTTCCTGATACCACTGATAGTGCGTCTCCAGCCGCGCCAGCTCCCAATGCACCGTCATGCCGGTGGGCTTGGTGTCCGGTCCGATGCCGATCAGGTTGAACCGCGCCTCGGCGTTCTCGGCCACCACATCCTCGAACAGCGGCTTGACCCCGATCATGGGCGAGGACGGCGTCAGAAGCCGGGTGATCCGCCGCTCGACCGGGCGACCCGAGCCTTCGGCCACACGGGCGACGAACAGCGCCTCCAGTGGGCGCTTGGGGTCGTCAACCTGGGGCAAGGTCGCGTCAATCACGGCCTGCCCCGCCTCGTCGGTGCGAAAATCGCTGAAGCTCGCGACGGCGGTGCTGAAGGGTTCGTCATGGCGGCCAAAGACATAGAGGGGCCAGCTGTCCAGCTCCTTGGCGGCGCGCAACAGCACCTCGCCCTCGATCGCAAGGTCCGCACCCGGTGCGCCAAACAGGTATCTGGCGTCGATCGACAGTTGCGGCAGATCGCCGAGGCGGATCGCATCGTCGGGCAGCGCCAGCTTGAAATCGATCCGCTCGGGCAGGAAATCCTCGACCAGAAAGGTTTTCGAGGTCAGCGCGGCGGCTTCCAGATCGCCGTAAACCTCCATCCGCCAGGTGCCGCGCGGGGCGGCGGCGGCGATGGGAAAGTCAAAGACATGGCCCCCGGCCCCCACATCATCCGACAGGGCGCGGACATATTCCACGCCGTCCGGCCGCGTCAGGATGGCGGTCAGCGGCAGGCCGGTCAGCGCCTCG
>JANMCI010000571.1:0-4189 GCA_031361245.1 Rhodobacterales bacterium | reverse complement strand
GCACTGTCATTCCGCATCAGGCGTTCTTGCCGCAGGGCTATTTGGGGGCGCTGGATGATCTGCCCTACAGTCTGGACATCGAAAAGGCCAAGGCGCTGGTGGCGGAATCGGGGATTGCTGCACCCAAGGTCTTGTTGTCGGTGCGAAACTCGGCTGACCGGATGGATGTGGCACAGTCGATCCAGAACACCTTCGGTCAGGCCGGGATCACGGTCGAGCTGGATGTAGGCGAGGGGGCCGATCAGTTGAAAGCCTACCGCGCTCGTCTGCACGACGCGACCCTGCAGACATGGGGCCCGGATTATCCCGATCCGAACACCAACTCGTCCACCTTTGCCGAGAACCCCGACAACAGCGACGAGGCGGGCAACACAGGCTACCTCGCTTGGCGCAACGCCTACGATCCGGGTGAGATGACCGCCATGTCGCAGGCTGCCGTGCTGGAACGTGATCCCGCAATGCGGGTCGAGATGTATGCGGCGCTGCAGATCAAGCACCGCGAAACCTCGCCTTTCATCGTGATGTTCCAGCAGGCGCGCAACACTGCGCTGCGCTCCAACGTGAAGGGCTTTTACACCGGGGGCGCGGTCGATGCCGCTGCTTACTGGATGGTGACGAAGTAAGGTTCTGGCGCGCCCCGCCTGTGGGGCGCGCCATCTCTCATGGCCGACATTGACATCAATGACGAACCGCCCTCACGCCTTGGCCGATTTGCGCGCCAGACGGTCCGGACGGTTGTCACCCTGCTGATCACCTTCATCGGCCTGCTGGCCGTGACCTTCATCATTGCCCGCGTTGTGCCGACCGATCCCGTCCTGTCGATCCTGGGCGAGCGCGCGACCGAGGCGCAGATCGCGGAGACCCGCACCGCTCTTGGCCTTGACCGTCCGGTCTGGGTGCAGTTCGGCATCTATGTTTGGGACGCCATGCACGGCGACCTTGGTGCCTCGATCCGCAGCAAGCGCCCGGTGATCGAGGAGATCGCCCGCTATTTCCCCGCCACGCTGGAGCTTGCGACCCTTGCCACGATCATCGGCATGTTGACCGGCATCCCGGCAGGTGTGCTTGCGGCCACCAAACCCGGTTCATGGTTTGACCAGATCGTGCGGCTGATCGGCCTCATGGGCTATTCAATGCCGGTGTTCTGGCTGGGGCTCATGGGACTTTTGATCTTCTATGGCGAACTCGGCTGGGTCGGGGGGCCGGGCCGGCTCGATGCGGCCTACGACATGATGATGCAATTCGAGGTCACCCCCTATACCGGCATGATCCTATTGGACACGGCGCTGAACGGGCGTTGGGATGTCTTTGCCAATGCCGTCTCCCATATCATCCTGCCCGCGACGCTGCTGGGCTATCTCTCGATGGCCTATATCAGCCGGATGACCCGCAGCTTCATGATGAACGAGCTTGGTCAGGAATACATCACCACCGCCCGCGTCAAAGGAATGCCGGAATCCCGCGTAATCTGGGTCCATGCGCTGAAAAACGTGATGGTGCCGCTGATCACCGTTGTCGCCCTGTCCTATTCCTTTTTGCTGGAGGGCGCGGTGCTGACCGAGACTATCTTTGCCTGGCCCGGCCTTGGCCGCTATATTACCGACGCCCTGCTGGTGGCCGACATGCCCGCCGTTCTGGGCGGAACCGTGGTCGTGGGGGCCGTCTATATCGGGATCAACATGTTCTCGGACCTGCTTTACCGTCTTGTCGATCCGAGGGCGAAATGACCCTGACCGAATGGCTGCGCGAACCCAATCCCGCCTCCCGCCTGCAATCGCGGCTGGCGCAATCCTATCTGTCCTGGCTTAGGCTGCGGCGCAACGGGCTAGCCATGCTGGGGCTGGCGATCACAGTTGCGCTGGTGCTAATGGCGATCTTCGCGCCCTGGCTTGCGCCCTATGACCCGATCACCCAGACCTTGGCCGAGCGTCTGCAACCGCCCGGCACTGCGGGCCACTGGCTTGGCACCGACGATTTCGGCCGCGATATCTGGACCCGCATCCTCTACGGCTCGCGCATCACGCTTTACATCGTTCTGCTGGTGATCCTGACCGCCCCCGTTTTCGGCCTGATCATCGGAACCGTTGCGGGCTATTTCGGCGGCTGGATCGACACGGTCCTGATGCGGATCACCGACATCTTTCTGGCCTTCCCCAAGCTGATCCTCGCGCTGGCGCTGGTCGCCGTCCTTGGCCCCGGCATGGTCAACGCCGTCCTTGCCATCGCCCTCACGTCGTGGCCACCCTATGCCCGTGTGGCCCGGGCCGAGACGCTGACCGTGCGCAATTCCGACTACATTGCTGCGATCCGCCTGCAGGGGGGGGGTGCGCCCCGGGTGATATGGGGCCATGTCATGCCGATGTGTCTGCCCTCCGTGATCATCCGCGTCACGCTGGACATGGCCGGCGTCATCCTGACGGCCGCGGGCCTCGGCTTTCTGGGTCTTGGCGTGCAGCCGCCGCAGGCCGAATGGGGCATGATGATCTCGGCTGGCCGCAAATTCCTGTTTGAACAATGGTGGGTCGCCACGATGCCCGGCCTTGCCATCTTCATTGTTTCGCTGGGCTTCAACCTGCTGGGCGACGGCCTCCGCGATGTCCTTGACCCAAGGAGTTCCGGTCGGTGAGCCTTCTGTCCGTCAAGAATCTGCACGTGACTTTCCACACCGAAGCGGGCCCGGTCGAGGCGGTGCGCGGCGTGTCATTTGAACTTGGCCGCGAGCGGCTGGGCATCGTCGGCGAAAGCGGCTCGGGCAAGACCATCACGGGCCGCTCGGTGCTGCGCCTGATCCGCCCTCCGGGCCGGATCGAGGCGGACGCCATGACCTTCGCCGGTCAGGACATCCTGAACGCGACCGAGACTGAGATGCGCGCCCTGCGCGGCCCGCGGATGGCCATGGTGATGCAGGACCCGAAATACTCGCTGAACCCGGTGATGAAGGTCGGTGCCCAATTGATGGAGGGCCTGCGCCAGCGCGACCGTGTCGGTCGGGCCGAAGCCCACGCCAAGGCTGTCGCCGCCTTGAACGCCGTGCAGATCCGCGACCCCGAACGGGTGATGGAGGCCTATCCCCACGAGCTTAGCGGCGGCATGGGCCAGCGGGTGATGATCGCGATGATGCTGATCCCGAACCCTGACCTTTTGATCGCGGACGAGCCGACATCGGCCCTTGACGTCACCGTGCAGGCTGAGGTTCTGTCGATATTGGACAACCTCGTGCGCGACCGGGGCATGGGGCTGATCTTCATTTCGCACGACCTGCGGCTGGTGGCGCGGTTTTGCGACCGGGTGCTGGTCATGTACAAGGGCCGCGTCGTCGAAGAGGTCGCGGCGCGTGATCTGATGCAAGCCCGACATCCCTATACCCAGGGGCTCTTGAATTGCCTGCCCCGGATCGGCGGCACCCGCGGGCCCCTGCCGGGTCTCGACCGCAACGCGGAATGGGCGATGTGATGGCCCTGATTGAGATCGAAAACCTCTCGGTGACCTTCAACGCCAATGGACGCCGCGTCCGCGCGGTGCAAGAGGTCAGCCTCAAGGTCGAGGAAAAGGCCAGCTTTGGGCTTGTGGGCGAAAGCGGGTCCGGCAAATCGACGATCCTGCGCGCCATCTGCGGGCTCGCCCCGGTGTCCGGCGGTTCGATCCGGATTGCCGGGAAAGTGATCGTCTCGCCCCGCAGCAAGGATTTTGCGGCGCAGGTCCAGATGGTGTTTCAGGACCCCTATGCCAGCCTGCATCCCCGCCACACGATTGACCGCACCCTCAGCGAACCCCTTGCCATCCACGGCCTGCCCGGCAGCGACCAGCGCGTGATGGAGGCGCTTCGCGATGTCGGACTGCCAACCTCGTTCCGCTTCCGCTATCCCCATCAGCTTTCGGGCGGCCAGCGCCAAAGGGTCGCCATCGCCCGCGCCCTGATGCTGAAACCCGCCATCCTGCTTTTGGACGAGCCGACCTCTGCGCTTGACGCCTCGGTTCAGGCCGAAGTCCTGAACCTTTTGTCCCGCCTGCGAGAGGAACGCGGCCTGACCTTCCTGATGGTCAGCCATGACCTCGCCGTGATCGACCATATGTGCGACCGCGTCCTCGTGATGCAACATGGCCGCGGGGTCGAGGAACTCAGTCGCGAGGCGCTGGCCGGTGCCCGGATGCAGACCGACTACGCCCGCAGCCTGTTCTCAGCCTCGGC
>JANMCI010000525.1:0-4717 GCA_031361245.1 Rhodobacterales bacterium | reverse complement strand
AGAGGCTCGATCACCGCGATCGACGTTGCCACGGCCAAGCAGGTCGCCAAACATGAAACCGAGTTCCCGATGTACAGCGGCGTTCTCGTGACGCCGGATCTGGTGTGGTCGGGTTCGATGGACGGCTCCTTCACCGCCTATGACGCCAAGTCGTTGGCACCGCTTTGGAGCTTCAATGTCGGCTCCAGCTTCTCGGCACCGCCGATCTCCTATTCGGTGAATGGCAAGCAATACATTGCCATCTTGGGTTGCGGCAATTCGCTGGCGACCTTCGACCATCCGGAGATTGCCATCAAGCAAGCGGCCAACATGGTCCGGGTCTTCGCGCTCGATTGAGGGTTTGACCTTGGGTACCGGGCAGTCTCGACTGCCCGGCACTTCCTGACCTGAGCCTAAAGAATAATGAGGAATTTCATGGCACTGCGCCGCCTGCTTTCTGTGATGGGGCCCGTCTGGATGGGTTTGGCCGTTCTGTTTTCGACCTTTGCCCGGGCGCAGGACGCAACTGCTGCCGCCGCGCTGGTCGGCGATCCGGAACGCGGAAAGATCGTCTTTCAGAAAGTTGGCTATTGCGTGAATTGCCATGGCTGGGCAGGCGACGGTCAGGCCGGGAGCAATCCGCTCTCGCACGCCGCCGGTGCCAATCTGCGCAAGACCGAACTGGATACCGAGGGTCTGACCGAGGTCATCAAATGCGGCCTGCCGGGCACCAAGATGCCCTATCACGAAGCCGCCGCCTACCGGGACGACCGCTGCTATGGCATGGTCATGGCCGACTATGATCCGGGCGAAGCGCCGATCCGTGGCAAGACCTTTCGGAATCAAGATGCTGCGAACGTGATCGCCTATCTGCAGACCCACATGATCGGTCTAGGCAAACCGACTTATGACCAATGCGCAGACTATTACGGCACCTCGGCCGACAAGGCCTGCGCCTATCTGGAAACCGACTGATAGTGCGCGCCCAGCTTTGCCTTTTGACTCTGTCTGTTGGCCTTTCGGCCGGTGCAACCTTGGGGCAGGAAAGGATTGAGCCGGTCTATTCGATCTGGGAGGTGGTGCTAGGTCAGCCCGCCGCCCAGATTCCCGAGGCCAAGGTCAGCGAGATCGCCTGTGGCACCAATGGCGGGCCGCCCGCGCAAACCCTTGCCGCTTCTGAAGATTTCACCATATGCCCGCCAGAGCCATCGGGGCTGCATGAAGTTACATTCAGCTACGATGACGAACAGGATTACATCGCCCTTGCTTTGGAACTGGAATACAAACTCCTGAAAGGCGGGACCTCGATCTTTGCCCATCCGGTGGCGGTGTCGGTGCTGGTCGATCAGGCCGGCATCGTGCAGGGCCGCCGCATTGTAACCGACGACCGCATAAGCGACCGCGAACGCCGCACCGCCGTGACCCTGATGCGCAACTTCAAGGCGCGCTTTTCCCATTGGGCGCTATCCTGCGCCGATGTGCCCATGCGCGACGGTGAACAGCCCGCCGGCAACCAGTTCATCCACGAACTGTGTCAGGGAGAGTCACCCGATGGCACAACCCGCATCGCTATTGACGCGAGCTACCTTCGCAAGAAGGGTCAGCAGGCCGTCAATCTGGAAACCCAGACCGTGAACTAGGGCTATTTCCAAAGCCAGACCCGCAATGAAGAGGTCCTGGCCCCTCTCACCCCCAGCGAGGCGCCATGATGCTACTCGCTTTGCAGCCGACCATCCGCCATGAAGTTGCCGTTCATCGTCGCCTGATCGAAATCAACCTCGCTGGTGGCTGCAGTGGCAAAGCGGTTGACGGTCAGTGTGGCGCCGGTCATCTTGGCCCGGCGCAGATCGGCCCCGTAGAAATCGCTCAGCGCGATTGTGGCCCCGACAAAGCTGGCCCGGCTCGCCTCGGCCTTGACGAAGCCCGCGTAGTTGATCGTGGCACCGTCAAACACACTGCGCCCCAGATGCGCGCCATTCAGGTTGGTCTGCTGCATCGATACCTTGCTGAAATCGGCATTGTTGGCCAAGGCGTCGCGCCCCACCATCCGGTCCAACACCGCGCCCGACAGGTTGGCCGTGGTCAGCCGCGCCGTCTGCATCCGCGCCTCGGTCAGGTTGGCGCCCTCCAGATTTGCACCCGAAAGCTGCGCGCCATACATCATGGTGCGGCTAGGGTTGGCACCCTTGAAACTGGCCTGCGTGCCGTCGATCATGTTGAAATTCGCGCCAACGGCGCTGACGCCGTCCAGAATGGCCCCGCGCAGGTTGGCGCGGTGAAAGCTGGTGTTGGTCAGGATCGCCCCGGTCAGGTCGACCCCCTCCAGATTGGCCTTCTTGAACGAGAGGTTGGACAGGTTGCACCCCCGGCATTCCTTGATGCGCCCCGCGATCAGATCCTCGGCAGGCGTGGCCAAGGCCCCCGTCGCCGCGAAAACCAGTGCCGCCGCCAACATCTTCATCCCCCGATCACTCCCGCCACAAAGGAGGCCGCCCATGCGCCGCCGTTCCCCTGATACCGCAAGGCGACCGTGGCCAAACCTTTGTCGGGCATTGGCTTTTGCAATGATGGCGGCGACCCCAGCCCTTGCCGAAACCCCGGTCGAGATTGTGACGGGCGAAGCCCGCGTCATAGACGCCGATATCCTGATCGTTGCGGGCAAGCGGATCATCCTGTGGGGCCTCGATGCCCCGGAACGCAGTCAGGTCTGCAATCTGGATAGCAATGAGTGGGGCTGCTACCACGTCGCCAAGCGCACGCTCGAAGCCTTGGCCGGGCGCGGCGAGATCCAATGCACTTTGGTGGGCGAGCCTGACCCCTTTGGCCGCCGCCACGGTGTCTGCACCTTTGGCGCCGAGGATCTGAACGCCCAGATGGTCCGCAAGGGCATGGCTCTGGCCTTTTCCGAACAGACTGCCGACTACGAACCCCAGCAACTGGAAGCCATCACCGAGGGCGTCGGCCTGTGGCAGCCGGGAGCCAAATTTGAAGAACCCTGGGTCTGGCGTCGCGGCCACACACCGGGCGGATATCGCTGACAGAAGGAAGGACCACCCATGACATCTCTGGTGCGCGTTATTGGCGGGGGGGGCTGGCGACGGGGCCTATGACGCCGTGTTCAAATGGGTATTGTTCGCCGCGCTGATGGGCCTGTCTGCCGTGATCCTTTGGGATTACGGCCTGCTGCAATACCTGTTCAGCGCCGACACCAGCCGCATCTCGGTACTGATCGCGGCCCTGTTCGTGGCCTTTGCGATTCACAGCTTGTGGATCCTGCTCTGGATGGCACGGAAATACCGAAAGGCGTTGAAGGCTGCCGACATCCTGGGATCGTCATCGGGCTCGCTTTCGGTGAAAGACGGTCAGATCGTCGTTCTGCAGGGCAAGATCGCACGCGAAGGGCTGATCGCGGATTACCTGCGCAATGTCGTTACCACCGAATCCAGCGCCGACCGTGACCGCTCGATCCTGTTGCAAAGCCTCTCGGCCTCGCTGAAACGCCGCACCAAGGTCGGCGTCTATGGCACGGACCTTCTTAATAAACTCGGCATGCTCGGCACGATGATCGGCTTCGTCATCATGCTCAACTCGATGGGCGACATGAAGAATTTCGATGTCGAAACCCTGCGCGCCGCCCTGCAACGCATGATCGGCGGCATGGCCGTTTCGCTTCTGACCACCATTGCCGGCCTGGTCGGCGGCATCCTTTTGCGCATTTTCTACAACCTCGCCGATGGCCTGGTGACCGACTTGTTGCAATGCATGGTGGAGGCGACCGAAACCTCCATTGCATCCCGGTTGACCCCTGCGACAAGTTCGACAGGAGATGTTTGAAGACGAGCCGGAACCAGATTTCGAGATCTTCTCGGCGCTTCTGTTCAATTCGCTGAAGGCCATCACCTTCATGTCCTTCGCCATGATCAACCCCGTCCCCGAAAGCGGCAAGGTCGATCCCAAGGCCGAGATGATGATCACCGTGACCTGGCCCGATGCGAACACCGACGACGTGGACACCTATGTCGCCGACCCGGCCAGCAACATCGTCTGGTATACCCGCCGCGAAGCGGGCCTCATACACCTGGACCGCGACGACCGTGGCATGTTCCGCGACGTGATCGAACTGAACGGCAAGACCATCGAAAACCCCTTGAACCAGGAAATCATTTCGTTCCGGGGTCTCAGCGACGGCGCATACACCGTGAACATCGTGCATTACATCGCCAACGGCGGCAACCTGCCGGTGCAGGTCAAGGTCGAAAAGCTGAACCCCAAGGTCACGTTGGTGTTCGATGACACCATCACCCTGACCGGGACTGGCGACGAACGCACCGCCGTCCGCTTCACGCTGGACGGGCAGGAGGTCAAGAACGTCAACAACACGCCCCGCGACCTTGTCGCCTTGACCCGCAACGACGCCCCGCGCGAGGCGGCACCATCGCTGGACGCAGCAACCGGCGAGGCGACGAAATGACCCTGACCATCCTGCTTCTCGCCGGTGCCTATGCTCTTTTGGCGGCCTTTCTGCTGCTCATCCTCATCTCGGCCCGGATGCCGATTGCCCTGAAAGCTCTCGCAACCCTTGCCGCTGCCGCTCTGATCCCCTGGACTTATCACGGCATCGGCGAATTGCGCGGCCTGCCGACCGACAGCGAACCACCCGCTCATTTCAAGTTGCACTGGGCCCGCGTGGTCGAGCCGAACCTCCTGATGAAGGAAAAGGGCCACGTTTTTCTGTGGA
>JANMCI010000494.1:0-3155 GCA_031361245.1 Rhodobacterales bacterium | reverse complement strand
CTTGACCTCAAGACGCTGATCGACCAGATGCGCGAACAGGTTCAGAACGTGGAATGACGCCAATATGACAGGCATTGGGACGAAACGCCGGGGACTTCTGTTGATCCTCTCCTCGCCCTCGGGGGCCGGCAAGACCACCCTGACGCGGCGGCTGATGGACTGGGACCCGACGATCAGTTTTTCGATTTCGGCCACCACGAGAGCACCGCGCCCGGGAGAGCAGGACGGGCGGGAGTACTATTTCCGCAGCCGGGCTGAGTTTGAGGCGCTGGTGGAAGCCGGCGAGATGCTGGAACATGCCGAGGTGTTCGGCAATTTCTATGGCAGCCCCAAGGCGCCCGTGCAGGCCGCGATGGCCGCTGGCCGCGATACGGTCTTTGACATCGACTGGCAGGGCGGCCAGCAGATCCGCAACTCCTCGCTTGGCCGCGACGTCGTGTCGGTGTTCGTTCTGCCCCCGTCGATTGCCGAACTGGACCGCCGTCTGCGTTCGCGCGGGCAAGACAGCGACGAGGTGATCGCGGGCCGGATGGCAAAAAGCCGGGATGAAATCAGCCATTGGGCCGAATATGATTATGTGATCGTCAATGCCGATCTGGATGTGGCCTTTGCCGATCTGGTCACGATCCTGCAGGCCGAGCGGATACGCCGGGACCGTCAACCCGAGCTTGCGGATTTCGTGCGCAGTCTGAACAAGGAGTTTGCCGGGCGATGAAATATGCTTTGGGCGATATCGCACCGCAGGTCGGGGCAGGGGTGTGGATTGCGCCCTCCGCCGCCGTGGTCGGCAATGTGGTGTTGGAATCGGATGTCGGCATCTGGTTTGGCGCTGTTTTGCGCGGCGATACAGAACTGATCCGGGTTGGCGCCGGATCAAACGTGCAAGACAACTGCGTGCTGCACACCGACACGGGTTTTCCGCTGCAGATCGGCGCCAATTGCACCGTGGGACATGCGACGATCCTGCATGGCTGCTGGATCGGGGAGGGCAGTCTGATCGGCATGGGCTCAACCGTCATGAACGGCGCCAGGATCGGGGCGGGCTGCATGATCGGCGCGGGGTCACTGGTGACCGAAGGGAAAGCGATCCCCGACGGCATGCTAGCGATGGGTCGCCCGGCCAAGGTGGTGCGCCCACTGACCGAAGACGAAATCGCCAAACTGCTCGCCGCAGCGGCGCATTACCGCGCCAATGCAGCGCGGTTCACCAAGGGCCTGACGCAAATGCTCAATTGAAAGGGGGGCCAGTCATGGCCCCCCGGAATTCGTTGTGCCGTGCCGTGGTCGGGGTCAGCCCCAGACAGCGGTCCGTGCAATGCGCTCGGCGTCCTCAGGGTAGATCCCCAGGTCAAGCGCGATCGAGCGCGGCATCGTGGCGATCTCGTCGCGGGTCCGGCGATACAGCGCGCGCTTGGCGGCATTGGCACGGTAGGTGGCGATCAAGTTCTTCATGGTCTTTCCTTTCGTCTTGCGATGGTCGGCCCGAATGGCTTTTCCGTTTCGCAGTTGAAAGATAGGCCCCCCTGTTATCGCTAACAACGAATAGCGCGGCAGGTCCGTCATGCGTTGAGCGCATAGGTCTCGCAAAAATGAAAGGGCAGCCGAAGCTGCCCCGCATCGCGCGTCAACCAGCATTCATCAAGCCGCCCGCGGCCTGATCAACGGGTCAGATCAGCTTGCCCATCGCCACAGCCGTATCCGACATGCGGTTCGAAAAGCCCCATTCGTTATCATACCAGGTCAGGATGCGGACCATCGTGCCGTCCAACACCTTGGTCTGGTCCATGTGGAACACCGAGGAATGGCTGTCATGGTTGAAGTCGGACGAGACGTTCGGATGCAGCGTATAGCCCAGAATGCCCTTCAGCCCGCCATCGGCCGCCGCCTTGATCGCGGCGTTGACCTCTTCCACGGTGGTCGGACGCGACGATTCGAACACCAGATCGACGACCGAGACATTGGGCGTCGGCACCCGGATTGCCACGCCGTCCAGCTTGCCCTTGAGTTCCGGCAGCACCAGACCCACGGCCTTGGCAGCGCCGGTGGAGGTCGGGATCATGTTCAGCGCGGCAGCACGGGCGCGGTACAGATCCTTGTGCATGGTGTCCAGCGTTGGCTGGTCGCCGGTATAGGAGTGGATCGTGGTCATGAAACCGCGCTTGATGCCGATGGTGTCGTTCAGCACCTTGGCGACCGGCGACAAGCAGTTGGTGGTGCATGAGGCGTTCGACACCACGATGTCATTCTTGGTCAACGTGTTGTGGTTGACACCGTAAACGATGGTCTTGTCCGCACCATCGCCGGGGGCCGAGATCAACACCCGCTTGGCGCCGTTTTCCAGGTGCGGCAGGCACTTTTCCTTGGAAGTGAAGATGCCGGTGCATTCCATCACGATGTCGACATGGGCCCAGGGCAGATCGGCGGGATTCTTGATTGCCGACACTTCAATCGGGCCACGGCCAACGTCAATGGTGGTGGCGGTTGTCTTGACTTCATGCGGGAAGCGGCCATGGACCGAATCAAAGCGCAGAAGATGGGCATTGGTTTCCACCGGACCCAGATCATTGATGGCGACCACCTCGATATCGGTTCGGCCGCTCTCGATGATGGCCCGCAAGACGTTGCGGCCGATGCGGCCGAATCCGTTGATGGCGACTTTGACGGTCATGAAGGACTCCTGTTGAATACACGCGACTCAGGTGGCAACTGCTAGCGCTAACAGCCCTGAAACGGCACAAAGTTCAACGGGAGTTTGCGCTATTCAACGCCAGAACTCCAGAAATTCGACCAGACCGATCAGTTTCTTGACGAGAAACAGGGAGCCTTCGCTGCCGTTCATGATGACATCCGCCGCAATCGCCGCAACGATCACCCCGGCGACGACAAGATACTTTCGGTCTGCCAAGTCCCCTCCGGCTATTGCAGCAGCCTTCCCATAACGCCGGCCACATCGGCCATGCGGGCGGAAAAACCCCATTCATTGTCGTACCATGCCAGCACGCGCACCATGCGCCCGCCCACCACCCGCGTCTGATCGGGGGCGAAGATACAAGACTGCGCCGTGTGGTTGAAGTCAATCGACACCTTGGGTTCCGGGTCATAGGCCATCACGATGCCCATGTATCCGGCACAGGCGTCGCGCATGATTTCGTTCA
>JANMCI010000489.1:0-6364 GCA_031361245.1 Rhodobacterales bacterium | reverse complement strand
GGCGGTGAAGACTTCGACATGCGGATCGTGACCTATCTGGCCGACGAGTTCAAAAAGGAACACGGCGTCGATCTGACCCTCGACAAGATGGCCCTCCAGCGCCTGAAAGAGGCCGCTGAAAAAGCCAAGATCGAACTGTCGAACTCGACCCAGACCGAGATCAACCAACCCTTCATCTCGATGGACAAGAACACCGGGCAGCCCCTGCACCTCGTGGTCAAGCTGACCCGTGCCAAGCTGGAATCGCTGGTCGAGGATCTGATCAAGAAGTCGATCAAGCCCTGCTCCGCCGCACTCAAGGATGCCGGTCTGACGATCTCCGACATCGACGAAGTTGTGCTGGTCGGCGGTATGACCCGCATGCCCCGCGTGATCGAGGAAGTAACCAAATTCTTCGGCAAGGAGCCCCACAAGGGCGTCAACCCGGACGAGGTTGTGGCCGCTGGTGCCGCCATTCAGGCCGGCGTTCTGCAAGGCGACGTCAAGGACGTGGTCCTGCTCGACGTGACCCCGCTGTCCTTGGGCATCGAAACCCTCGGTGGCGTCTTCACCCGCCTGATCGACCGCAACACCACGATCCCGACCAAGAAGAGCCAGATCTTCTCGACCGCCGAAGACAACCAGAACGCCGTCACCCTGCGCGTCTTCCAGGGCGAGCGTGAGATGGCTGCCGACAACAAGATGCTCGGCCAGTTCAACCTTGAATCGATCCCGCCCGCCCCGCGCGGCATGCCGCAGATCGAGGTCACCTTCGACATCGACGCCAACGGCATCGTCACCGTCAAGGCCAAGGACAAGGGCACCAGCAAGGAACAGGCGATCACCATTCAGGCCTCGGGCGGCCTGTCTGATGAGGACATCGAGAAAATGGTCAAGGACGCCGAGGCCAACGCCGAAGCCGACAAGGCCCGCCGCGATCTGGTCGAAACCCGCAACCAGGCCGAAAGCCTGCTGCACTCGACCAAGAAGTCGCTGGCCGAACATTCCGACAAGGTCGATCCTTCGACCGTCGAGATGATCGAACTTGCGATGTCGGCGCTGGAAGAAACGCTCAAGACCGAAGACACCGGCAAGATCAAGGGCGGCATCCAGAACGTGACCGACGCCGCCATGAAGCTGGGCGAGGCGATCTACAAGGCGCAAGCCTCCGAAACCGAAGATCGTGACGCCGACGCTCCGCGTGACGTCGATGAAGACATTGTTGACGCCGATTTCGAAGATCTCGGCAACAACAAGCGCAAGTAACCGTCCCGGAAGCTTGCAGGGCGACCCCTCGATGGGGTCGCCCTCTGGCGTTCCAGCTCAAAGGTCTCCGTGATGGCGAAACGCGATTTCTACGAAATTCTGGGGGTTCCCAAAGGCTCTTCCGCCGAAGAGTTGAAAAAGGCCTATCGCAGCAAGGCCAAGGAACTCCACCCCGACCGCAACTCTGACAATCCCAACGCCGAGGCCCAGTTCAAAGAGATCAACGAGGCCTATGACGTCCTGAAAGATGCCGACAAGAAGGCCGCCTATGACCGTTACGGCCATGCTGCCTTCGAAGGCGGCATGGGCGGTCCGCGCGGTGGCGCCGGCGCTGCTGGCAACGGCGATTTCGCCTCCGCCTTTTCAGACGTGTTCGAAGACCTCTTCGGCGATTTCATGGGCCGCAGCGGTGGCGGCGGTGGCCGTGCCCGTGCCCAGCGCGGCTCGGATCTGCGCTACAATCTGCGTGTCTCCCTCGAAGAAGGCTTCAAGGGCGTCCAGAAAACCATCAACGTGCCGTCCTCTGTCGCCTGCGAAACCTGCCGTGGCACCGGGGCCGAAGGCGGCGCCGAGCCCGTCACCTGCCCGACCTGTTCCGGCATGGGCAAGGTCCGTGCCCAACAGGGCTTCTTCACGGTCGAGCGCGCCTGCCCGACCTGCAACGGTCAGGGCCAGATCGTCAAGAATCCCTGCAAATCCTGCGGCGGCGCCGGCCGCATCGAGCGTGAACGCGCCCTGTCGGTCAACATCCCCGCCGGCGTTGAAACCGGCACCCGCATCCGCCTTGCCGGCGAGGGCGAGGCCGGGATGCGCGGCGGCCCGTCCGGCGACCTCTACATCTTCATCGAGGTCAAGGACCACCCGATCTTTCAGCGCGACGGCGTGAACCTGTTCTGCCGCGTGCCCGTCACCATCACCACCGCCGCCCTTGGTGGCGAGGTCGAGGTGCCCACCATCGACGGCGGCAAAAGCCGCGTCAAAGTCCCCGCCGGGGCGCAGACCGGCAAGCAGATGCGCCTGCGCGCCAAGGGCATGCCCGCCCTGCGCGGCGGCGGTGTCGGCGACATGCTGATCGAGCTGGCGGTCGAGACCCCGGTCAACCTGACCACCCGCCAGCGCGAATTGCTGCGTGAGTTTGAAGCCCTCAGCGCAGAGAACAACCCCGAAGGCTCCAGCTTCTTCACCAAGGTCAAAGGCTTCTGGGACGGCATGAAGGGCTGACCGCGCCCATCACGTAACAGGCCATTCGCCGCATCCCGGTGTAATCCGCCCGCCGCGACCCCACATGTGTTGTGGTGGCTCCGTCATGTGGCAAAGCCGACCAGCAAAGGACAACCCCATGGAACCGCGCGCCCCCACAGCTCCGACCGAGCTTGCCGTCACCCATTACACCCCCGTAGGCTTTGGCGACCGCTTTGCCCTTGGCGCCGTCAAGTTCCTGCGCTTCTTCGCCGATGTCTTTTTTCACGGCCGCTACGGTCACCGCGCCGTCGTGCTGGAAACCGTGGCCGCCGTCCCCGGCATGGTCGGCGGCATGCTGACCCACCTGCGTTCGCTGCGCCGGTTTCAGGACGACCGCGGCTGGATCCATACGCTGCTGGACGAGGCTGAAAACGAACGCGCTCATCTGATGACCTTCATCGAGGTTTCCAAACCCAGCCGGTTAGAGCGCCTTCTGATCATCGTGGCGCAAGGCATCTTCTTCAACGGCTTCTTCGTGTTCTACATCCTGTGGCCCCGCGTCGCCCACCGCTTCGTCGGCTACCTCGAGGAAGAGGCCGTGTTCAGCTACACCGAATACCTTGCCGACATTGATGCGGGCCGGGCCGAGAACGTGCCTGCCCCGCAATTCGCCATCGACTATTGGCGGCTGCCCCCCGACGCCCGCCTGCGCGACGTCGTGATCAAGGTTCGGCTGGACGAGGCGGGCCACCGCGACGTGAACCACGGCTTCTCGGACGAGATGGCAGGCCGCCAAAGCCCGTAACCGACCGCGCGCCGCGTTAATCCCGCCCGGTCTTCCCTTGCGTAGAGACGGAAGGAAGACAAAAGGAAGACAGAAAGAAGACCGCCAATTCGGCGGTTTTTCCCTTGTTAACCTGGGGTTTTCGCGCTGATTCGCCACGAATGCCGAAAATTGGGTTAACCGTTCCGTAACCATGGCCGTGGCAGGCTGCTGCCATGGCACAGAACGGCTTCAACGACTCTCTCTTTCCGCTGTTCACCCCCTCCGGGGATGAGGATGAGGCCGACTTTGCCGGCCTTCCTGCCAAACTGCCCTCCTACATCGCCGACCACCGCAAACGGCTGCGTTCGCGCTTCATGGACGGCGGGGCCACGGCGATGCCCGACTACGAACTCCTTGAATTGGTTCTCTTTCGCGCGATTCCCCGGCAGGATGTGAAACCCCTTGCCCGGCTGCTGCTCGACACGTTCGGCGATTTCAACCGCGTGATCTCGGCTGTTCCGGCGCGGCTTCTGATGGTCAAAGGGGTGGGCGAATCGGTTGTCCAGGAATTGAAGATCGTCGAGGCGTCGGCCCAGCGCCTCATGCGTGCGCGGGTGATGAACAAGCCTGTCCTGTCGTCGTGGGATGCGCTGGTCGATTATTGTCACACCGCGATGTCCCACCGCGAAACCGAACAGTTCCGCATCCTGTTTCTCGACCGCAAGAACGTCCTCATCGCCGATGAAGAACAGGCCAAGGGCACCGTTGACCATGTGCCGGTCTATCCGCGCGAAGTGGTGAAACGCGCGCTGGAACTGAACGCCAGTGCCTTGATTCTGGTACACAATCATCCGTCCGGCGATCCCACACCGTCCGAGGCTGACATCTCGATGACCGGACAGATCCAGGACGCGGCGCAGGTGCTGGGAATCACCGTGCACGACCACTTGATCATTGGTAAATCGCGCGAACTCAGTTTCAGGGCCCAGGGCTACCTGTAACAAAAGCAGGCTTCAGCCACAGCTCGACCCGCCGGTTCAGCTTTCTCCCCGCCCCCGTTTCGTCGCATGCCATCGGCAGGGCCTCACCAAAAGCAGCCACTTGCGGCAACTGCTCCTCCGGCATCCCCGGCACCAGCGCCTGCAAAGCCGTCAGCACGGCCTCGGCCCGGTTTCTGGACAGCGCCATGTTCGCCCCCGCCGCCCCGGAACCATCTGAAAAACCGGCAAAAGTCAGGGCCTGCCCTTTGAACAGCCCCGCCTCCAGCATCTGCGCCAGATCGGTCAAAGCGTTCTGAGACGCGGCATCCAGTGTCGTCGTACCGCCTTCGAAACGAAACGTCAGCGACAACCGGTCCGCCCCATCCATCGCCGCCACCAGAAGTTTAAGGTCCTCCAGCGTCGTCTCGGACCCCGCCCCCTTGATGGCATTGATCAGCCGCAACCCGTCTGTGGTCAACGGCTGCCGCTCGGCCCGCCGGTCAACATATCCCGCCCGCGCAATCGCGCTTTGGGCGTCCGGGCTGGACAGAAACTCCAGAAACTCCCGCGCGACCAAAGGCATGCGGTGGCGCGGTGTCAGGAAAAAGACAGGCAGGGTAAGGGGATAGTCCTGCGCTTTCACGGCCAGCCGGGTCGGCAACAGGGGAAAGCCACAACTGTCCGTCAGCGGCAGCAGCTTTGCCTTGCGCACCGCGGCCCGTTCGGTGACTGCGATGGCCCAAGGATCAGCAGCCACCGCATCAGCCAGTTCAACCAGCGTCAAATGCGTCACCGCCGCCGCCACATCGCGCCCCAACCGCGCCGACAGCGCCCGTTGCAGATCGGCATCGCCCGCCAGCCCATGCAGGACCAGCGGCATGTCCGGTCCGCCAACCTGCGCCCAATTCTCGATCTCACCCGACAGAACCCGCGCAAGATCGGTGGTTGAGATGCGCGGCAGCGGATTTCCCGGCGCCATGATCGGCACCAGTGCATCCAGCGCCACGGCCTGCGATCCCAGATCCGGCTCGGTCATCGAGGCAACCATCATCTGCGCCGCTCCGGACAGGACGGCTTCGCGCGCGGCTTCAGGGCCCATGGCCGCAAAAGACATCTCGGCCAACGTTTCGCCCGAAACCGGATCACTGACGATCATCGGATCACCGTCGGCATAGGTCAGCCCACGTGACCGGGCAAAGGCTGCAAAGAGCTGTGGCAAAAGACTTTTTCCGGCATCCCCGGCACCTACAAAGCGCAGCACGGCCTTTGGTGCGGTCAGATCCGGGCAGGCGGGGCCGTCACAGGTTACCCCCTGTCCATCCACTGTAAGCGGGCCATAATTGGTTTCGAGGCGGAAAAATTCGCCGTCATAGCCCAGCAAGGTGCCAGTCAGTGACAGCGACCCATCGCGCGAGGTCAGCGTCACGTCCTGCGCCGTTGCGGCCCCTGTAAACAGCAGCGCGGCGAAAACCGCCGCGCAGCAAACCCTCAATGTCATGGACGCCCGCCTGATCCTAGTTGGCGGCGATCTTCATGTCTGACGCAAGATTCTTCAACACCAGAAAGTCGCCGATCCCGGAACATTCCGGCATGGTCAGCGTCAGATCGGTGATCACGACCTTGTCTGCGCGGCTCGAGATGGTCTCTCCCAAAAGGTCATTCCCGCATGTCGCCTCGGTCACAGCCGCTTCGAAAACGACTTCGGCCGACTGCCCCTTCTGTGTCGGAAAGGTGTAAACCTGCGCCAGCAAAGGCACTTCTACCGTGGCATCCCCCAAAAGAACCAAGGAACCGCCACCAGACCGACCGGGGTTGCCCGGAGAGATATCGCCCGACTGACCATAGTCCGCGCCATTTTCAAGCCCGTGGACAACGAATGCATCCGGACCCTGCCACTGCACGCCAAAGCGGTGCAAGGCGTCGGCTCCGGCAACCTGCAACGCGCCATCCACGCTGTTTCCATCGGAAAACCGAATCTCGACTCTCGCCGTTGTCATCAGGGCGGGCAGGGCAGAGGTCAAAGTGCCATCTGCCCCAAGCCGCGCCGTGACGGCCAGGCCCGCATGCCGCAGTACAACGCGTTCCTCAGCGTGGCAGGGGGCCGCAAGCTGAATGCCGATCATCGCCGAAGGCTCAGCGGTCAGCGCCAGATCGATCGGGCAAGCCGGGGCTGCCGTCGGTCCAGCCTGCT
>JANMCI010000390.1:0-16432 GCA_031361245.1 Rhodobacterales bacterium | reverse complement strand
CCCGACCAGCCATGAAATCGCCCGCTGCGGCGCGCTCGCCTCGGGCTCTACCAACATCACTGCTGGCAGACCGGGGCGCGCCACGGCCCAGTTTAACGCATGTTGGGGGCGCGATACGGCGTAGGCCTGATCAGGGGCGCTCAGTGTGTCGATCATCCCGGTGATGTCGGCCACAAGCGCGGGGTGCTCGAACAACAGGCCCAACTCCGTGTTGGTAAAGGCCGAACGCAGATCGAAGTTGAGCGAGCCGACGATCGCCTGCCGCCCGTCAATGACGAACACTTTGGAATGCAGCACATCACGTTTGCGGCCCTTCTTCGGTATGGGCGAGAATTCATGGATCACGGCCCCTGCCCCCAGCAGCGCCCCCCGGTAGCGCCGGTAGGCCCCATAGACCAGCAGCATGTCCGTCGCCGACAGCGCGTTGGTCAGCAGGCAAACCCTGACACCCCGCTCCGCAAGCCCGGTCAGCCCCGCAATGCCCGCCCGGCCGGGCACGAAATAGGGGGTGATCAGCCGCACCTCAGTCTGGGCCCGCAGCAGAATGTCAGCGATGGCCGTCGACATCCAGGTCCAGTAAAGACGCCCGGCCAGCACAGCCTCTGCCGTGCGCCCGTCCAGCGTCTGTGCGCGGTAGCGGCGCGACGGCGGGGTGAGGACCTCACAGGCCATACGGGTGCAGAACTTGGTCAGATTCATCTTGAACCCGGGCCAAAGGGCAAGGATCGGCATGGCAAGGCCAAGGTTCCGTAGCTGTCGAACAGGGCCGACACCTCGGTCACTTTTGGCCCCACCAACAACATATCCGCGTCAACCGAGTTGCGGCTGCCGCCTTCCAAAGCGCCAAAATACGTGTCGCCAATATTGCGTCCGCCGATGATCGCCAATCTTCCGTCGGCGTTCCACAGTTTGCCATGCATCCGGCGGTTGAACCGCGCCAGTCCCAGCAGCATCTCGACAGTGCGGCGGACAACATGGCCTCGGTTGCGCGTCGGATTGAACAGCCGCACCTCGATCATCGGGTGCCCGGTCAGCGCCAGAAACGCCGGATCGAACCCTTGCACATTCACATCGTCCAGCCGCAACCAGTGCGTCAACCAGCAGCCAACCGGTCACGTCGGTGCGCCATATGTAATACATCAGATCGAGGCTGCGCCCCGCCTGCGCCGCCGACAGTGCACGGGCGGCGAAAGCGTCGGAATTATCGAGCAGCGTCGCAAGGCCGGATTGGCCCGGGTTCCGTGCCTCCAAAGGATCAAGCAGCGTGCCGAGTTGTGTCGCAACATCGCTGCGGCCCAGCGACTGCGACGCAGGCCCGCACGCCTTGCGCAGGAACCGCCGGTAGGACCGGTGCGCCAGCCAGGGTGCGATGGCGGTCGCACCTGTGGCAACGACAATCCAGAGCAAACCCTGCAGGGTAAGTGTGGTCATCACACGCTCGCTGCGGTCTGCGGTACCAGCCGCAGCCTGGCGGTAATCGGCAGATGGTCAGAGGCGCGGCGGGCCAGCGGGCTGTCATGCGCGGCGATATCGAGAAGCTCGCCCTCGGTGCAGGTCATCATCCGGTCCAGTGCCAGCAGCGGATAGCGCGAGGGGAAGCTGGGGCGCGGATCGCCGATGGTGAACTGCTCACCCAGGGTTTTCAGCGCCGCGCTTTTGCCGCGCCATTCATTCAGATCGCCCATCAGCAGGGTTGGCCGCGACTCCAGGCTGCCAAGCTTGTCCAGCAGCGCGCGCGCCTGTGCGGCCCGCGAGCCGGGCAACAGCCCCAGATGGGCGTTGACCACCCGCAACGGTTGGTCGTCGATCAGCATATCCGTCACCAAAGCGCCGCGCGGCTCGAACCCCGGCAGGATCAGCTGGTGCACCTCATGCACCAGCGCATTGCGGACCAGCAGCAGGTTGCCGTGCTAGCCATGCGCATTGCCGACGCCGTCCAGCGGCACCGCAATCAGCCCCAGATCGCGACGCATTCGCTCCAGATCCAGCAGCCCGGTGCGGGGGCCGAACCGCGTATCCGCCTCTTGCAGCGCCAGAATATCGGCGCCGATCTCGGCAATCACCGCGATAGTGCGCGTCAGATCGCGCCGCCGGTCGGTGCCAATGCCTTTGTGGATATCATAAGACGCTACAGAAAGGTCGCGCGGCGATGTCATCGGGTATGCGATCCTTCGGGTGGCGTGAAGTGTGATTTCATAACCGATATGGGCATTTCGAGCGCCGAAACAAAGCGGCTGGTCGTGTTATCCATAGATGACGACTGTTGCGGCATACCGCTGGGCACGACATTGATCTGGAACCGCAGAGCGCACCACGCGTTGTACTTCCGTCCTCTTGGGGTCTGAGTGGGCGGTCGAGCACGGGAACCTGACTCTCGTTGCGTTCAAAGAGGACTGGTACATGGAAGATGGTCCGATCGCGCCAACCCATTTGAGCCAATTTCCGCGACCCGATCTGCAGCATATTGATGCCTACTGGCGCGCCGCAAACTATCTGACGGTCGGGCAGATTTACCTGCTCGACAACCCGTTGCTGCGCGAGCCTTTACGGATAGAACATGTCAAGTCGCGTCTGCTGGGGCATTGGGGCACGTCGCCGGGGCTCAGCTTTATCTATGCGCATCTGAACCGGATCATCCGGCTGCAGGACGCGAATATGATCTATATCTGCGGACCGGGGCATGGTGGTCCGGCGATGGTGGCCAACACCTGGCTGGAAGGCACCTATAGCGAGCTGAATCCCGATATCTCGCTTGACGCTCAGGGTATGCAGCGGCTGTTCCGGCAGTTTTCGTTTCCGGGCGGCATCCCGAGCCATGCCGCACCGGATGTGCCGGGATCAATCCATGAAGGCGGCGAATTGGGCTATGCGCTGTCGCATGCGTTTGGGGCCGCCTTTGATAATCCCGACCTGATCGTGGCCTGCGTGGTTGGCGATGGCGAGGCCGAGACGGGGCCGCTGGCCGCCGCCTGGCATTCCAACAAATTCCTCTGTCCGGTGCATGACGGAGCAGTACTGCCGATCCTGCATCTCAATGGCTACAAGATTGCCAATCCCACCATTCTGGGGCGGATACCGCAGGCGGAATTGCACGCGCTGTTCGTCGGCTACGGCTATGAGCCGATCTTTGTCGAGGGTGATCAGCCTGCGGTCATGCACGCACAGATGGCGGCGGCGCTGGACGGTGCGATGCAGCGGATCAGGGCGATCCAAAGCGCGGCCCGTGCCGATCCGGGCCGGATGGCACCGCGTCCGACATGGCCGGTGATCATCCTGCGCACCCCAAAGGGCTGGACCGGACCGAAGCAGGTGGATGGGTTGAAAACTGAAGGTTTTTGGCGGTCGCATCAGGTGCCATTGTCAGGTCTGGCTGACAACCCGGAACATCTGGCGCTGCTGGAGGTGTGGCTGCGCAGTTACCGCCCCGAGGAATTGTTTGATGCCGATGGTGCGCCGGTGGCCGCGATCCGTGCCACCACGCCGACGGGACAACGCCGGATGAGCGCCAATCCGAATGCCAATGGCGGGCTGCTGCGCCGGGCGCTTGAAATGCCCAACCTGCGCCAACACGCGGTTGCGGTGGCGCATCCGGGGGCGGTCAAGGCCGAGGCCACGCGGGTGATGGGTGATTTTCTGCGCGCAGTGCTACAGGCCAATGCCGAGGCACGCAACTTTCGCATTGTCGGCCCGGACGAGACCGCCTCGAACCGGTTGCAGGATGTGTTCAAGGTGACCGACCGGGCCTGGATGGAAACCATCCTGCAAGAAGATGTGCAGTTGGGCCGTAACGGACGGGTGTTGGAGATCCTGTCGGAACATACCTGTCAGGGCTGGCTGGAGGGTTATCTGCTGACCGGGCGGCACGGGTTGTTTTCCTGTTACGAGGCGTTCATCCACATCGTTGATTCCATGTTCAACCAGCATGCAAAATGGCTGGATGCGGCCCGCGCGATTGCGTGGCGGCGGCCGATTTCATCGCTGAACTATCTGTTGACCAGCCATGTCTGGCATCAGGATCACAATGGCTTCAGCCATCAAGACCCGGGGTTCATCGATGTGGCGCTGAACAAAAAGGCGGACATCGTACGGGTTTACCTGCCACCCGACGCCAATACCCTGCTTTGTGTGACCGACCATGTGCTGCGGACCTGGGACCGGATCAACATTATCGTCGCGGGCAAGCCGCCGCTGTGGCAATGGCTTTCTGTGGAGGAGGCGGTGGTGCACTGCCGGGCTGGCGTCGGCATCTGGGACTGGGCGGGGAGTGTGGCAGGGGGCGAGCCCGATGTGGTAATGGCCTGTGCGGGCGACGTGCCGACGCTGGAGGTTTTGGCGGCCGTGAGCATCCTGCGCGACCATCTGCCCGCGCTGAATATCCGGGTGGTCAACGTGGTCGACCTGATGGCCTTGCAGCCAAACGAGGTCCACCCGCATGGTCTGTCGGACGCCGCGTTCGATGCGCTGTTCACCACCGACAAGCCAGTGATTTTTGCCTATCACGGCTATCCCTGGACGATCCACCGGCTGACCTATCGCCGCACTAACCACGCCAATTTGCATGTGCGCGGCTATAATGAAGAAGGCACCACCACGACGCCGTTCGACATGACGGTGCTGAACGGACTGGACAGGTACCATCTGGTGCTTGACGTGCTGGCGCGGGTTCCCACAGCGCAGGAGGGTGGAAGCGCGCTGAACCAGCTCATGCAGGCCAAGCTGATCGAGCATCACGCCTATATCCGCGCGCAGGGCGAGGACATGCCGGAGATTTGCGACTGGGCGTGGAAGCCCGCACCGCATTGATCCCCGAAACACCGAATAGGGATACCTGCGGTCGCACAGAATCGAGCGTTTGACGAGATCATTGAACTGGTGCCACTCACGGAGTCCGGCGCTTGGTCAATCTTAACGGACAAGAAATCAGGCGATTTGTCGGTCCTGCGGTCTGGGACAGTGCAGAAGCATATTACTTCTTTCGGAGTACCGTTGCCACAGCAGAAGGGACCCTTGGCGTCAATCAATGACGCCCGAAGGTCTGTCCGGGGTGGCTGATAGTCGGCACAACTGACATGTCACCTTCCAGATCCGCAAGGATCGGGCAGTCGGGACGATGATCGCCGTTACAGCCGTGAGCGAGGTGTTCAAGGGTTGCAACCATATCCTCCATTTCGCGGATTTTCCGCCGCAGGCCTTCGACCTGCGACAGCGCAAGCTGCTTTACGTCCGCGCTTTGGCGGGACCGATCGCGCCATAGCGCCAGAAGTTCGGCAATCCGCTCGACGGTGAAGCCAAGATCCCGCGCGCGGCGAACAAAGCGCAGCATCTGCACTTCGGTGGTCGTATAGGTTCGGTAGCCCGAGGCAGTGCGCCCTGCTTCGGGGATCAACCCGGTCTGTTCGTAATAGCGGATCATCTTGGCCGATACGCCGGAGGCTTTGGCGGCTTCACCAATGTTCATCACTTTCTCCTTACAATTGGGTAGGCTGGAAGCGACGCAGGCGCAGCGCGTTGCCCAGTACGAACACGCTCGACAGCGCCATGGCCCCGGCGGCGAACACCGGCGACAGCAGAATGCCGTATGCTGGGTAGAGCAACCCAGCCGCCACAGGGATCAGGGCGGCGTTATAGGCGAAGGCCCAGAACAGGTTTTGGCGGATATTGCCCATCGTCGCACGGCTGAGTGCTATGGCATCGGGAATGGCGGACAGCCGCCCCGACATCAGCACCACATCCGCCGCATCAATCGCGATGTCAGTGCCGGTGCCCACGGCAATGCCCACATCCGCCGCGGCCAGTGCCGGGGCATCGTTGATGCCATCACCGACATAGGCGAGCTTGCCCAGTGATTTCAGGCGCTTGACCGCCGCGGCCTTGTCACCCGGCAATACTTCGGCCACCACCTCGTCAATGCCAAGCAGGCCTGCGATGGCTTCTGCCGTCCGCCGGTTGTCGCCGGTAATCATCACGACCTTCAGGCCAAGCGCATGAAGCGCACGGATCGCGGCGGGTGTGGTGTCCTTCACCCGGTCTGCCACCGCGATGATCGCCGCCAGACGCCCGTCAAGGGCGGCGTAAAGCGGTGTCTTGCCCTCTGTCCCCAGCCTTTCCGCATCGGCGGCGAAAAGCGCAACGTCAAGCCCAAGCTGCGCCATGTAGCGGTCTGCGCCAATCTGCACCCGCGCGCCCGCAACCTCTGCCACCACGCCAAACCCGGTCACCGACTCGAACCCTGTGACGGCGGGCAAGGTCAGGCCTTCTGCTTCTGCAGCCTGAACAATGGCCCGCGCGATCGGATGTTCCGATTTTGCCTCCACCGCCGCCACGGCGGCCAGCACGTCGGCCCGCGCAAAGCCGGGGGCCAGTGTCAGGTCGGTCAACACGGGCTTGCCTTCCGTCAGCGTGCCGGTCTTGTCGAGCGCCACAATGGCCACGCCTTGCAGCGCCTGCAACGCTTCGCCCTTGCGGAACAGGATGCCCAGTTCGGCCCCGCGACCGGTGCCGACCATGATCGAGGTCGGCGTTGCCAGACCCATGGCGCAGGGGCAGGCGATGATCAGCACCGCGACCGCATTCACCAACCCGAGTGTCAGTGCGGGGTCGGGGCCGAAGATCAGCCAGACTGCAGAGGTCAGCGCGGCCAATGCCATCACGACCGGAACGAACCACATGGTGATCTTGTCCACCAGCGCCTGAATGGGCAGCTTGCCGCCCTGCGCCGCTTCGACCATGCGGATGATCTGCGCCAGCATTGTGCCCTCACCCACCGCCGTGGCGCGGAACGTCAGCGCGCCGGTCTGGTTCATCGTGCCGCCTGTCACCGTTGCGCCTGCGGATTTCGCGACCGGAACCGGCTCGCCCGAGATCATGCTTTCGTCGATCCAGCTTTCGCCTTCGGTCACCACGCCATCGACGGGCACCCGTTCGCCGGGCCGCACCTCGACAATGTCGCCGGGGCGGACTTCGGCGATTGGCACAGCAACTGTCTGGCCACCACGCCGGACCTGTGCAGTCTTTGCCTGCAATCCGATCAACCGCTGGATCGCGCCCGAGGTGCGCCCTTTGGCGCGTGCTTCCAGAAACCGGCCCAGCAGAATCAGTGTGACGATCACCGCTGCCGCCTCGTAATAGACATTGATCGTGCCCGCTGGCAGAACCTGCGGCGCAAAAGTTGCGACCAGCGAATAGCCATAGGCGGCGGTTGTTCCCACCGCGACAAGGCTGTTCATGTCAGGGGCCGCGCGCCACAGGGCGGGGCAGCCTTTGGAGTAGAACCGCCGACCGGGGCCGATGAGGACTAGCGTAGTCAGCACGAATTGCACCCACCAGCTTACCTGCATCCCGATGGTGCGCATGATAAGATCATGCACCGGCATGAACAGATGTGCGCCCATCTCCAGTGCGAAGACAGGCAAGGTCAGCAGCGCGGCAAGCGTCAGATCGCGCTTCAATTGCGCCTGCTCATCGGCCTTACGCGCGGTGGTTTCGGCATCGCCCAAGGCTGAGCGCAGGGCAGGGCGGGCGTCGTGGCCCGCGTCCTCCACCGCCTTGACCAGCAGACTGGCCTCGACCGACCCGACAATGGTGGCCTGTTCCGTCGCAAGGTTGACGACCGCCGATGTGACCCCCGGAACCGCCAGCAGCGCCCGCTCGACGCGGCTCACACAGGACGCGCAGGTCATTCCGTCTATCATCAAGGTGACTGGCTCCGCCGGAACGCTATACCCCGCGTCCTCGATAGCCGTCACAAGCAGGCTCCGGTCACCGCTACTGCGTGTCGAGATCTCGGCCCGTTCGGTGGCAAGGTTGACGGATGCGTCCGTGACACCGGGCACCGCGCGCAGCGCACGTTCGACGCGGGCAACGCAAGAGGCACAGGTCATGCCGTCCACCGCCAAGGTCAGCGTCACAGGCATCTGCATCGTTAAAGCCGTCAGGGGGGCAGTCATCGCGGGGATCTTTCCATCTGATTTCAGGTCCGCTGCTTTAGTTAGGGCTTCCAATCATGGGAAGGTCAAGGGATAGTTTCACAGAAAGAATATTCGCGCAGATCCTTGACCTTCCAACGGTGGGAATCCCTATCTGACTAAGCATCAGACAGAACCCCAAGGAGGATCTTATGCGGTTCCATATCGATAACATGACCTGCGGCGGCTGTGTGCGCAGCGTGACTAAGGCAATCCAGTCGGTCGATCCTGTTGCTGAGGTTAATGCGGACCCCGCGACGCACAAGGTAGAGGTGGTCACGACAGCACCGCGCGCCAAGCTCGAGGCCGTACTGGCGGATGCCGGCTTTTCCGTAAACTGAATCCAAGACAGGAGAATTCAAATGAACAAGCGCCCACTTGCCTTATTCGCCGCTGCCGCAGTCGTTGCTGGCGGTCTTGCCGTTGCCCAAACGACGATGGAGGGCATGGACCGCTCGGGCATGAAGATGGACATGGGGGCCATGGGCAGTATGGATCACACAGCGCTCATTCCGCCGGAGTTTGCCGAGGACCCGGCCACGCTGGCCTATGCCAAGGCGATGAACGATATGATGGCCGGAATGATGGTGCCTTACACCGGCGACCCGGATGTGGACTTCATGCAAGGCATGATCCCGCACCATCAGGCCGCCGTCGATATGGCGAAGGTCGCCCTGCAATATGGCAAAGACCCGGAGGTTCTCGCTTTGGCAGAAGCGGTCATCGCGGCACAAGAGGCCGAAATCGCACAGATGACCGCTTGGCTCAATGCGCGCGGTCAATAGCTCGCGCTTGTAGCGAGACAACTGTGGGTCGGATATCTCTCCGTTTCGACGTTGCAAATTGCCTGCTGAGATAGGGAACGCGCGGACTGACTGCGCGTTCTCTTGGCAGAGATGAACTTGGGAGAAAAGCCATGACCGATCTTGGGGCCCCGAAGTCTACCGATCATTCCGGAATGACCGGCATGTCCGGAACCAAGCCGGGCGCCATGCGCCCCTACCGTTCGCTGGCGTTGTGGTTCCCTGTGCACGTCGTGGTGATGTATGTCCTCATGTTCGCGATGATCGATTCAATCGGGAATTTCTGGAACAATTCCAACATGTTTTACATGGGGGTCTTGATGGCCGCCCCGATGACGGCGCTCATGGTCCTGACCATGCCACACATGTATACCGACCGGGTTAAAACCTGGGGGACCGTGGGGGCGGTGACGCTGATCGCGGTCCTGGCTTTCGCAGGCATTCGCGGGCAATGGGCAGTCGGCGATCATCAGTTCTTGCGCGCAATGGTGCCGCACCACGCTGGTGCCATCCTGATGTGCCGCGAAGCAACGCTTACCGACCCGCGCATTGTCAGGTTATGCCGCGAGATCGAGGCAGGGCAGGCATCGGAAATCGACCTGATGACGCGCATTCTGAACGAATAGGTTGCGCCCAGTTTATGCACCGCAGCGGGAAGGTGATTTGACGTCAGCCCATGCCGTGAAGCCCATGGAAACCCCCAGTGAGAACGACGGGCAGGATCACCAGTGCCGCAATGGCAACGAGCAGGGCCCACTCCCATGTGCGTCGCTGCCGCCGGAACAGGACCGCTATGAGCAGCACAACGAGTGCGAGCTCAAAGACGGCGAAAACGTCGCCGTTGTAACGGGCGTCCCAATAGCTGACAGGGCTGCGGAAGACCCAATCCGTAACCGGCCAAAATTGGCTTCTTGCGTCGTCATGGTGGGTCAAGAAGTCCGCGAGTGCATGCAGCAGGCCTGAACCCGCGAAGGCCCGCAGAACGACAAAACCACACCAGACTGAGAGGCTCATCATCGCGCCCCAGACGAAGAACCCGTGATCGACCGAAAAGACCGTCTGCCAGGCTTCGGAAAAGTAGAGCTGGCCGAACACCTCATGTTCGGGAAGCCCCAGAACGCGAATAGACCACAGGACCATCATGAGCATGGGAATGTCCGGCGCGAGCCCGCCTGCCAGCGCAGCAACCATGACTGCCGGAGCATTCGGTCGCCCGAAAACCGCAGCACCTATCAGCATGTGCGATGGCGTGTTCATGGCTTCAGCATCTGAGCGGTGGCATCGACCGCTCATCGGCAATGATGCGCTGCAAGAGCGACGCGGGCACAGCGCCCGTCATGACTGTGCGCCCGACCACCAGTCCCGGCGTTCCGACAAAGCCGAACACATCGGCAAGCGTACGGGACTGATCCAGTTCCGCCTGCACTTCTGGCGAGCGCATGAAACGTGCGAGTTGCTTTATGTCGAGACCGACTGCGGCTGCGACGGCGAGGACGGAACGTTCGTCGGCGACAAGGGAGGTCCGCATGAAGCGCCGGCGCAGGAGTTGCTGCAATCCCTGACGTGCAGCCGCGACCGAGGCCCGAGCCGCAAGTTCTGACGGTGGGCCGAAGATTGGCAGCTCGTGCTGAACAAGGCGGACAGACTTGCGGTTGGACCCATCCCGGGCGGGGCAAGCTTTCGGGTAACTTCACCTGATCTGGCGGTGGCCAATTCGATCCGCCGCATGTTGACGGCCCATACCGCAACCATGGACGGCAGCGGGGTTTGGCAGATGACAGCCGTGCCTTCTCCGGCGGGTGCCGAAATTACAGTGATCGGCGACGAAGCTCAGGTTCGTGCCCTTGGCTTCGTCGGGCTGATGACGGTGGGAATGCATCACCAGGCCCATCATCTGGCCATCGCGAAAGGGACAAACCCCCACGACTGAGAAGCGTCAGGCGGCCGAATAACTTGTGAACGTCGAGGCGCTGCCATCCCTTGCGATCAGGATAACATCATAGGCCTCGCGCTCTGACTCGGGGCCCATGCCCGGCGATCCGTAGGGCATGCCGGGGACGGCAAGGCCGATGGCATCGGGGCGTTCTGCAAGCAGGCGGCGGATGTCGGCGGCGGGAACATGACCTTCGAGCATGTAACCATCGACAGTCCCGGTGTGGCAGGACACAAGGTCAGCCGGAATGCCCTGGTCGCGTTTGTATGCGTCAAGCGCTTCGGCGCTGCGCTCTTCGAAGCTGACCGGAAATCCGTTGTCGCGCATGTGCCCGAGCCACGCGTTGCAGCAGGGACAGCTTGGATCCTTCACGACGTGGATCGACGGCGAGGCCTGCGCACTTAAAGGCAATGCCTGGAAGGCCGCAACCGCGATCCCTGTCTGAAGGAGTGCCCTTCGCGTTGTGATCATCACATAAGTCCTCCAAGTTTTTCCAATTCTTAGCGCGCGTTGTCGGGAAACCAAAGTCACGAGTGTGGGATAGCGTTCGTTTTGCTTTGCAGTCGGCACGAATGACGACAAACTCGGGGCCCGGGAAAGCGCTCGCGGGTTTGCAGAGTTCGGCATTGCAGTGGCGAATTCGTTGATATTTGCCGCTTGTTAAACTCACTCCAAACGCGCGTCGCCTGCTTGGACGAGAAGCACGCCGTGATTGTCGTCCGCGTCGTTGTCGGTGATTGTCTGCGTTTCGACCTTTGGGAGGTCCGCGAAGGCGTCCATCATCCGCTTCGGGAACCAGATCATCGGCAGGCTTTCAAAACCGGGCACCCCGTCAAGTACGCGCGAAATCGCGATCGTACAATTCGCTTTTGGCACTGCCCCATAAGCCATCGCGCGCTGCAGGATCATTTCGGCTACTTCCGGTGAGCTCGGCGAACACACCAACCTGTCAAATGACACTTGCGTCTGGACCTGATAGACAGGTGACCATGGGTCGTCTTGTAGGCATCTTCCGCGTTGCTGTTCTGTCCGGTTTCATCGCCGGAACGCTGATGTCCGCAATGCCAGCCGCGTTACACGCGCTGCAATCCGACACTTGATATAAGGCATAATGTCGATGGCTTGGGATATAAGTTTGAGAATTGTCGCGCGTTGCTTGCCCTTTCTGAAGACTGATCTCGTGCCAGCGCCGATGTACGCTCCATTGCAAAAGATCATCCGAAACAGATCGAGGGGCAGTGTCAGAACAAAATTCTTGAGCGCATCCGGGTGGTCGCCTAGCCTCACGGGATGACCCAACGCTCCCCGTTCCGGTACTTCAAGACGTCGCCAGACATCATCCGCCTGGCTGTGATGTGGTATGTGCGTTTCCCGCTCTCCTTGCGCAACGCGGAGGACCTTTTGCACGAGCGCGGTATTAAAATCAGCTACGAGACCGTCCGATTCTGGTGGCACAGATTTGGTCCGCTGTTTGCAGCCGAGATCCGCAAACGTCGGATTTCAGGGATGCGGTCCAGCTGCTGGCGCTGGCACTTGGACGAGGTTTTCGTGAAGATCAACGGCGAGCGGAACTATCTTTGGCGGGCCGTCGATCACGAAGGCGAGGTGCTCGAAAGCTTCGTGACGAAGACACGCGATAGGAAAGCTGCATTGAAATTCTTGAAGAAAACGCTCAAGCGGCATGGCCGCGCCGACGAAATCGTGACTGATCGCCTCCGTTCCTATGGGGCAGCCCTAATGGATCTCGGAATTCCGGAGCGACAGGAAACTGGCCGCTGGGCCAACAATCGTGCCGAGAATTCGCACCAGCCGTTCCGACGGCGCGAGCGGGCGATGCAACGCTTCCGGCGGATGCGAACGTTACAGAAATTCGCATCCGTCCACGCCTCGGTCTTCAACCATTTCAACCAGGAGCGCTCCCACTACAGCCGACAGAATTTCAAGGCAAACCGCGCCGCCGCTCTCGCCGAGTGGCGCTGCCTTCTCGCGGCCTAACAGATTGCCCATTCTGAAAAACTGAGACGAGTTCGCTTTGGTCTGACACCACCCTTCAGCAGCTTGTCAGGTCAGAAATCGTGCGTCTGCCACCTTCACCAGCCTTGCCTATGCCCGCTGGCCGTCGATGTGAGGCGCGTTTCTCGACACACGCAACTGGAAATCCGTTGGAGGGCCCAGAGAAGGTTGGACCCCGGTCCCTCCGCCACTTGCCTTCACGAAAGTGTTCTCTCGATCCGGCTGTGGACGGCGCTAGGCCAAGCCCAACAAATCACGCTGTTTTTGGGCCCAGGTTTGAATGACATGGTCGACCGCGAGCCCCATGAAAGCCACGCACAGGCCCAGCATCAGGCCGTTGCCGATGCCGTTCTTGTCGGACAGCGCCTTCAGAATGTACTGCCCCAGATCATCGGTGCCGATCATCGCCCCGATGATCACCATGAACAGTGCAAAGATCACGGTCTGATTGATGCCCAGCATCATGTGCGGCAGGGCCAGCGGCAGGTCGATGTCGGCAAAGCGCTGGAACCGGTTGGCACCTGACATCAGGCCCAGATCCTGCAAGGCGGAGGGGACCGAGCGCAACCCCTCAACCGTATAGCGCGTGGCGGGGATCGTGGCATATACGATGACCGCAATCAGAACCGATGTGTCCGTGACGCCGAACAGCATGATGACCGGGATCAGATAGATGAAGGACGGGAAGGTTTGAAAGGTATCGCACAGCAGCAATACCACCTTGCTGGCCCGGTCGCTGTGCGCCGACAGAACCCCGACGCTGAACCCTATGACCACCGAGACGATGACGGCGAAGGTCGCCATGTAGGCTGTGATCAGGGCCCTGTCCCACCAATCGGTCAGCGCGATGAACAGCAGGAACAGGCCGACCGTCAGCATCGACCGCGCCCCGCCCACGATAAGACCGATGCCCATGGTCAGGACAAAGGTGGCAAGAACCGGCATCCCCAGAAAGGCGGTCTTCATCGGGACCAACACCCTGGTGATCAGCCCGCGATTGAATCCTTGCAGGCCCTGATACCAGTTTTCAACCATCCAATCGACGCCGGATTGCCAGAAATCCTCGGTCGTGATGCCCTTGTTGTGCGGGATGAGGTAGAAATAGTTCGCCCCCTCCGGGAACAGAAAACGGCCGACATAGGCAAGGACGATGCCAGCCAGAAAGATGCCGGCAAAGATCAGACCGAACCTGTGACGGACCGCAAAGCCCTGGTCCGCGAAATAGTCGGTCCTCTTATTGGCCCATGCGAGGGACAGCCGGTCCAGCAGCACGGCGATCAGCACGATGCAGACACCCAGTTCCAACGCCTGACCGATCCGCAACTGGTTCAGCGCCAGAAGCAAATTGTAGCCGAGCCCCTTGGCGCCGATGAAGGACGCGATGACGGCCAGGGCCAGACACTGCATGATCATCTGATTGACCCCGATCAGAATATCCCGGCGCGCGGCCGGAATCATGACCTTGAACATCAGTTGGCGGTTGGTGCAGCCGCTCATCATCGCAGCTTCAATCACCTCCAGCGGGACTTTCTTCAGCCCCAGCATTGTCAGACGCACCATGGGCGGGGTTGCGAAGATGATGGTGGCAATCGCCCCGGCATGGTCCCCCACACCGAACATCACCATCACGGGCACCAGATAGGAAAAATGCGGCATGGTTTGCGCTACGTTCAGCAAGGGGGTCAGCACCGCCTCGACCCCGCGCGATTTGAAGGCGAGAACACCCACCAGAAGTCCCAGGGCGAATGAAATCGGGGCGGCGATCAGGACCAGCGACAGGGTTTGCATCGCCGGTTCCCACTGACCGAAGACCGCGATGTAGACCGTGGCAAACGCAGCCAGAGCCGCCAACCAGCGCCCTTTGAGCGCATATCCAAGCAAAGTCGCACCAGCGGCAACGATAGTCCAAGGAAGGGCGGGCCATGCCAGATCGGGATGCGCGCGGGCGTAGTCCCAGCCGGTGAAAGCGACAATGGTCTTGACGCCACCCAACAAGAGCTCTCTTAGAATATCGATTAAAAACAATATGATGAACGAAAAGGCGCGCGTCACTTCCTTTAACAGGGGGGATGCTTCATAGTCGTCGATTTCCGGGTCATAGATGTCGATGGGCAGCCATTGGAACATGACATAGTCGACGGATTTGTTGATCCATTCCGGCCATCCCGCTATCAGATGCGGCAATCGCCAAAGATAGTTGCCCTCGACGGCGGGAATGGTGACGTACAGCACCAGAAAGACCACGATCAAGAGCACGACCTGCGCAGACCCGGAGCGGAGAAGCAGCGCGCGCATGGTGTGACCCCGTTCTATTGAGCCAAGTCCGGTTTGCCATGCGTCCCGAACAGGACGTGGATGATCGTCGTGCTGTTCAAGATGCCAACGGGCAAGCCTGCGTCGTCAACCACCTGCACCGGGTGGCTTTCGTTCAACACGGCCTCCGCCACCGTCTCGATGATTGCATCGCGGTGGACGGTCATGGCACTGACCTGAGCGCCGCTCGCAGGCTCCATCAGGTTCGCACAACTCAGCACCTTTTCGCGTGGCACATCGCGGGTGAATTTGGCGACGTATTCGGTGGCGGGGCGCAGCACGATGTTGGCGGGCGTATCCAGCTGTTCGATGACCCCTTCCTTCATGATGGCGATGCGATCGGCCAGGCGCAGGGCCTCGTCAAAGTCATGGGTGATGAACAGGATCGTCTTTTGCAAAAGCCCTTGAAGGCGCAGGAATTCGTCCTGCATTTCCTTGCGGATCAAGGGGTCCAGCGCCGAGAAGGGTTCATCCAGCAGCCAGATGTCCGGCTCGACCGCCAAGGACCGGGCAATACCGACGCGTTGCTGCTGGCCGCCCGACAATTGGCGCGGATAGTAATTCTCGCGCCCGCCAAGGCTGACCAGTTCGACCATTTCCATTGCGCGCTTGATGCTGTCCGCGGTGGATTGACCCTTGACCTGCAGGGGAAACGCGATGTTTTCCAGCACCGTCTTGTGCGGCAGCAGGGCAAAGCTTTGAAATACCATGCCCATCTTGTTGCGGCGCAAATTGACAAGTTGCTTGCCGGACATTGCCGTCAGGTCTTCGCCGTCGATGAATATCTTGCCCGCCGTGGGCTCGGTCAGCCGCGAGATGCAGCGCAGCAAAGTGGATTTGCCAGAGCCTGATAGCCCCATGACAACCAGAAGCTCGCCCTTATGCACTTCGAATGAGGCGTTGTTCACCCCAATGATACATCCGGCGTCTTGAAAGGCGCGCGGATCAACCACGCCGCCTGAACTGCGCATCAGCGATTGGGCGTTGTCACCGAAAATCTTGTAGACCGACTCGCATTTGATGACAGGCTGGGTTGATGCAACTCGGTCGGTGATGGCCATGGTGTCTTTCCGAAACAATCTTGAGTGCAGCAATGCAGGTAAACGGGACACCTTGGGCAGATTTACCCCCAACGCGATGCGCTGGGGGTAAAGTCTTTAGCAGGAATGCGTGTCCGGGCAGACACCGCAGGTGCGGGCGGTCCGGATCACTTGGTCCAGGGCTTCCACACTGCCTCGTTGTCGGCAAGCCACTTCTTGGCGGCGTCCTCGTGGCTCATCTTGTCGATGTCGACCAGTGCCGCCATCTGCCCGATCTGGGCCGTGGTGAACGAGAGCTTCGAGAAGATGGTATAGGCCATCGGATGGGTCTTCGGGAACTTGTAGTTCGCGGCCTTTTTCAGCCAG
>JANMCI010000288.1:0-4353 GCA_031361245.1 Rhodobacterales bacterium | reverse complement strand
CGGCTGCCCGCGCCGAGTTCAGGCATCTCGTGCCCTTCTACTTTCACAACTGCCTTTACGAGGGTGTCTGGCGCGACAACCACCGCCGCTGGTCCGACCAGACCCCAACCTGGGACATCCTGCGCACCTATGGCCCTGATTACAAATCCATCTTCGTCGGAGACGCCGCGATGAGCCCTTACGAGATCCTGCAACCCGGCGGCGCCAACGAACACTGGAACCCCGAGACTGGGCAGGTCTGGCTGAAACGTGCCTGCGCGCAGTGGCCACGTCATCTGTGGATCAACCCGGTGCCAGAGGCCGGATGGGGCTATTCGCAATCCACCGACCTGATCCGAAAGATTTTCGACGGAAAGATGGTGCCGATGACGTTAGAGGGTTTGAGCCGGGGGATAAAAGAGATCCGATGAAGTCATTGTTCAAAAGCCACCCCTATGCCGCGTCAGGCTTTTTGCTTGCGGCGGCGGTGACGCTGTTCTTCATGGTTCGCATCGTGATGTCGGCCATCTACTGGTCCGACCCCGCCCATCACAACGAAACCGTCAAGCCGTGGATGACCGTGGGCTACATCGCCAAATCGTGGCATCTCGACCCGCGCGAGATTGACAGGATCGCCGGTCTGCCCAGCCCCGAAGGCCACGGGCCGTGGACCCTTGAACAGATCGCAGCCGCGCGCGGCGTCGAGGTGGACGAAGTCATTTCGCAGCTCAACGCGGTCGTGGCCTTGCTGGAGGCGCAAAACGCCGGGCCGGTCAAACCATGACCGACTGGCTTTTGGCGCTGGTGCCGACCTATGGGCTGTGGCTTTTGGCCTCGGTGACCTTTCTGGCTTGCCTTGCGCTGCCGGTGCCCTGTTCGATCCTGATGCTGACCGCCGGCGGCTTTGTCGCGACCGAGGATCTGGTGCTGTGGCAGGTGATGGCGTCGGCGATTGGCGGGGCCGTCGTCGGCGATCAGGTCGGCTACCGCATCGGTCTGTGGGGCGGGCATGGGCTGTTGACGCGCCTTGCCGCCAATCCATCGCGCGGCGCGCTGATAAGGCGGGCGATGGACCTGATGGACAAACGCGGCGCGGTCGGCATCTTTTTCACCCGCTGGCTTTTTGCACCCGTGGGGCCGTGGGCCAATCTGGCCGCCGGGGCCACCGCGTTTCACTATGTCCGCTTTACCGTCTGGGCCATCGCGGGCGAGATTGTCTGGGTCAGCCTCTATGTCCTTCTGGGCTACAGCTTTGCCGGGAACATAGAGGCCGCCAGCGAGCTGGCAGGATCGGCACTGGGCATTGTTGCCGGGGTCGCGGCGATGCTTGGCTTTGGCTATTGGCTTTATTCCTCGCGGCAGCCCTCAGCGCGCTGAAAAACCGTCCGGGACGACGTATAACAAACCTTTCAATCTGGTTAACGAAAACCAGTAACCATATGATTATAAACAGTAAAACACGATGTCGTCAAAAGCGACACTTCCAGTTACAGCCCCATGGCCTTGGCCAGTTTCGGCAGTTTCGCGCGTTTCAACAGCGCTTTCAGCGGCAACGTTTCCCCCGCCAGACGCTCGGCGGTGGCGTGGACACCGTGGACCACCTCGCCAACTTCGCCGGGGTGATGGGACCACAACTCCCACAGCAGGCTGTCAGGGTCGCGCCGCGCGATCCCCTCCTCGGCCAGGACATGGCGCGGGAAATCCTTGGCGTTGAAGGTGACGATCAGGTCGGCATGGGCCGCGATGGCCACGGCCAGAACGTGGTGGTCGTTCTGGTCGGGCAGCAGCACCCGCCCCTCGATGGCCGGCTGCTCGCGGACCATGGCGCGCGGAAAAGCCGCCTTCATGAACAGGGCCTGCGTCTCGGCCTCGACCTGCGCCTGCGGTCCGAACTTGCGAACCGCCAGCGCCCATTCGCGCAGGATGCGCTCAGACCAAAGCGGCTCATAAAGCCCCTTGGCCGCGACCCCGACCAGTAGCTCCCGCAGCACCGTGGGAAAGATCACGCAGGCGTCCAGAACCGCCTTCATTCCTCAGCCGTTAAGCCGAAAGAACAGCGCCTTGAGATAGGCGCTCTCGGCCAGTTGCAGCAGCATCGGATGATCCGGCCCGGCGAACCCGGTGTGCAAAAGCTGCGCCCGCCTGCCCCCCCGCCCGATCCCCCGGGCCGAGGCGTTGCGGAAGGCTTGCAAGTCAGCCGCATGCGAGCAGGAACACAGAACGAGGTATCCCCCTGGCGCCACCAAGGGTGCCGCCAGCCGCGCCAGCCGCTCATAAGCCCTGAGCCCCGCCTCAAGCGCCGGTTTGGCCGGAGCAAAGGCCGGCGGGTCGCAGATCACCAGATCAAACTGCTGCCCCTCCGCCCCCAAAGCCTCCATCACCTCGAAAGCGTCGCCCTTGCGGGTGGTGAAGCGGTCGGCAAAACCAGAGGCCACAGCCCCTCGCTCCGCCAGATCCAGCGCCGCAGCCGAGGCATCGACGGCAAGCGCCGAAACCGCTCCACCCGCCAGTGCCGCCAAGGCAAAGCCCCCGACATGGGAAAACATGTCCAGCACCCGAGCGCCCTTGGCCAGACGGGCAGCAAATTCGTGGTTGGGCCGCTGATCAAAGAAGAGCCCAGTTTTCTGCCCGCCCATCAGATCGGCCAGATAGGTGGCCCCGTTCATCTGTACCGGAATGGGGCCTGCGACCTCTCCGGTCAGACACCGCGTCTCCTCGGCCAGACCTTCCAGACCACGCGCCCGTCCGGTACCATTCTTGACGACCGTCGTGACACCCGTGACAGCCTGCAAGGCCGCAGCCAGATCTTCCTGATGCGCCTCTGCCCAGGCCGCGTTGGGTTGCACCACCGCAACATCGCCGAACCGGTCGATCACCACGCCGGGCATCCCATCTGCCTCGGCATGAACCAGACGGTAGAACGGGCTGGCGTAAAGCCGCTCTCGCAACGCAAGGGCCTTGCCGATCCGGGTGGCAAACCACGCCTGATCAATCACCGCCGCGGGATCCCTGTCCAGCATCCTGGCAATGATTTTTGAGTTCACGTTGACTGTGACAAGACCCAGCGGCCGCCGCTCGGCATCCTCCAGCACCGCCAGAGCACCCGGGGCAAGGCCCTGGGTGCGCCGGTCGGTGACCAGCTCGTCAGCATAAACCCACGGAAAACCGTGGCGGATCGCCCGCGCTTCGGCCTTGGGTTTCAGTCGAACGACCGGGCGACCGTTGGCCGGCGCGTCGTCAAGCTCTTGCGGAATGAAAGAAGGGGAGGTCATGCCCCCCCTTTACTGTGGTCTTTGCCGTTAGGAAAGCCGCTACTGGGCCAAAGTCAGGTCAGCGGGCGAGAAGTCGTTGCGGCTGACAGCCTGCGGTCCGACGGCCGGATGTCCGGGGCGTGCCAGTTCCTGATCAAGAACCTCTACCAGACGCGCAATAATCACGCTTTTTTGGGTGATGCCCTGCTGTTCCTCACGCAAGGCGCGCACCCCGCCAGAGGCTTTGGTGTCGGCAACGATCCTGCGTGGCCCGTCAAGGATTTCATTGGTCACCGCATCATAGACCGTCAAATAGAAATGCATCGCGAAGTTGCCGCCCAGCGTTGCCCGGGTCTTTGGCGTCAAGGCGTGGAATTTCTGGATCTCAATCGAAACCGTTACGGCGCGTCCCTCGGTCATATCTTGCGTGCTCTGCACCACCGCCGTCTCGAAGATCGTCTTGATCTGATCATAGCGGTCGCCATCCGGATCCCCGTGCCAAACGATGTCGGCTATCGGAAGATAGACGTCCGCTTCGGACACCAGAAGACTTCTGGGCACGGAAACGGCGTAGCTGACGACGTTGTATTGCGTCTGCGTCGCTTGCTTCGCGGCTGTAACATCGGGCACCGACGGGGATGCAATGTTCAGGCCGCGGCTCGGCATTTCTGCTGGCGAACACGCGAAAAGCGCCATCGACACACAGAGTCCCGCAACGATCTTGGCCTTGTACATTTCATGTCCTCCACGGCATTCTGCCTTCTTGGCTGACACGAATTTGAACCTTGATTGTGGCTAAATTTTGCAAAGAGTGGCACATTTGCAGGGAGTTCGTTGTCGATCCGGCAACAGTCATGGTGTTATTCATGGAAATCCGCCCTCATGGGTCATCAATTCGCAGGGAATTTGACCAACCGGCAGGTTATGGCAGATCAAGTCTCAAACAAGTTTAACGTTGTTAGCGCTAACAATTCCTGCTAATGCCTGCCCGACCCTATCCCGTTAATTTGAGGAATGAGAGCCGCAATGCCGCTTCATCCAACCCTTGCCCGCGTGACTGACCGCATTCGTGCACGCTCTGCAGCAACCCGTAGCCTGTATCTGGACAGGTTGAGTAAAGCGG
>JANMCI010000285.1:0-5251 GCA_031361245.1 Rhodobacterales bacterium | reverse complement strand
AATTCGATCAGCCGCACCGCCATCATGGCCAGATAGGCCATCATGTCATTGTCACCCAGAAACGACCGGATCGCCCGCAGCATCGTCGCCGCCGCCGCATTGCGCCCGCGCACCACCTCGCTTAACGCCTCCTCGGCGCTTTCCGTCCCCGCCGGCCCCTTGAACAGCACGTTATAGCTGGCGTTGGAATTGAACGGCGGGTCCAGATAGATCAAATCGACCGTCTCGTCCTTGATCGACTCCCGCAACGCCCGCAAATTATCGCCATAGTAAAGATGGTTCATCCAACCCCCGTAGGTCCGGGCATGCCCCGACTCTGCCCCGCCCCAACCACCATTCACACCCGCAGTAAACATCACGTTAACCGCGTTCCGACCGGCATACAACGTCAAGTGAAATCCTTTCAATCTGGTTAATGAAAACACATAAGTCACTGTAGTTATTCAATAAAACACGATGTCGTCAAAAGCGACACTTCGCGGATTTGCGTGGCAAAACCCTTTCCTCTATACCTTCCCGCCATGAAAGCCCCGCTCCTGACCCCCCTCGCCGCCTCCCTTCCCGCCTCGGTCCCTTTCGTCGGACCCGAGGCGCAAGAGCGGGCCAAGGGGCGGCCCTTTCTGGCCCGCATCGGTGCCAATGAAAGCCTGTTCGGCCCCTCTCCCAAGGCTGTCTCGGCCATGCAGGCGGCGGCACTCGAGGTCTGGAAATATGGCGACCCCGAAAACCACGATCTGAAATCCGCCCTCGCCGCCCATCACCGCTGCGCCCCCGAAAACATCGTCGTGGGCGAAGGGATCGACGCCCTGCTGGGCTATCTTGTCCGCCTGACCATCGGTCCCGGCGACCCGGTCGTGACCTCGCTCGGCGCCTATCCGACGTTCAATTTCCATGTCTCGGGATACGACGGCACCCTTCACCGCGCGCCCTACAAGGGCGACCACAGCGACCCCGAGGCGCTGCTGACCCTGGCGGACCAGACCGGGGCGCGGCTGCTCTATCTCGCCAACCCCGACAATCCGATGGGCAGCCACCACCCCGCCGCGACCATCAAGGCGATGATCCCGGCCCTGCCGCCCCAAACCCTGCTGGTACTGGACGAGGCCTATGTCGACCTCGCCCCCATCGGCACCGAACCCGACCTGCCCGCCGACACGCCCAACCTGATCCGCCTGCGGACCTTTTCCAAAGCCCACGGCATGGCAGGCCTGAGGGTCGGCTATGCCATCACCTCCGCCGCACTGGCGCAGGCCTTTGACAAGGTGAGAAACCATTTCGCCGTGGGCCGCATCGCCCAGGCCGGAGCACTGGCGGCCCTGCAAGATCAGGCGTGGCTGGCGGCCGTGCGCCAGAAAAGCGACCATGCCCGCAACCGGCTTGGCCAGATCGCCCGCGACAACGGGCTGATCCCCCTGCCCTCGGCCACGAATTTCGTCACGATGGATTGCGGGCGCGACGGCAGCTATGCCCGCGCGGTGCTGGCCGGGTTGATCGCCCGCGATGTCTTTGTCCGCATGCCCGGCGTGGCCCCGCTGGATCGCTGCATAAGGGTCAGCCTTGGCGACGATGCCACGCTTGAGATATTCGCTCGCGCCTTGCCGGAAGCCCTGCGGGCCGCCGTCTGATCACTCTGCCGCCAGACCGGTATTTGCCGGACCCAAGGCGGGCGCAGCTCCGGCCGGAGCAGTCGCTGCCCCCAGGCTCGGCACGAACTGCGGCTCGGGCTGGATGGCGGACAGCGGCGCGGGCGTTCCCGCCTCCACCAGATCGCCGTCCAGCTTGCGCCGAAAGACCAGCATGTTCTGGAATGTGGTCTTGGTGCCGGTCAGGCCCGACCGCTCGTCACATGGCAGCGTATCGGCGCGCAGATATTCCCAGCCGTCCTTGCCCAACGCGTTCATCAGCGTGGTCAGCGCCAGCGCAAACCGATCCGGGGTCGTCTTTGCTCCGCGCGATTTCTCGCCTCGGCGTGGCGACGGGACGACCTTGTATTCATAGCACTGCATAGTGACCTCACCCTGACGAACCAGCGCACAATTACTGGATTCGGCCCGCAAGGCCAAGCGGATAAGAAATTCTCCTGAAAAATGACGCTATCTTGCCGGCGCTCGGAAAGGGCCGCCGGACACCCAGGACTGAACCGGCGTGTCTTGCTCAGGCGATCACCGCGTCGCGCGTGGCCAGCGCAAGCCCGTCCACCACCGCCGTGAAGGGGTCGTGGGAGTACAGTGTCGCCCGCGGGAATTGGGTTCTCGCGTCATCGGACACCACCCGCATCAGACTGGAGCCACCGACAAGCACGACGGCAGCGACATCGTCCTCGCGGATTCCGGCGGCTGCGCATACCTGTGCTGCTGCCTGCGTCAGCGGGGCACGAAATCGCGCCAAAGCGCGGTCCACCGAGCCGGCACTGATCGGCACAGTCAGGCCCGCCTCGATGCGCCCCATGTCGATGACGGAGCCTTCTCCGCCATTCGAGGCAATCTTCCCAGCCTCGACAGCAAACGCGAGGTCATGGCCAAGCTCCGCCTGCAAAACCAGAGCCAATCGCCGCAACAGACGCGGTTTGACGGCCAGCTTGACCATCTCGGCAACCTTTGCCCGAGTCTCGCCCGTGTAAAGAAAGGGGATCTTTGCCCAGGTCGCTAGGTCAAGGAAGATATGGCGCGGCACCGGCAACAACCCTTCGCCCATTTCGCGGCGCAGCTGACTATCAAGGCCGAGCCAGGGCATCGCGAGGGTCATCGAGATCGCCTTGTCGAAATCCGTACCGCCAAGCCGGATTCCGTGACTTGCCAGGATTGTCAGGTTGCGCCCGTCGCTGCGGAACACCGAATAGTCCGACGTTCCGCCGCCGATATCGACAATCAACCCGATCTCACCGGCCCGAGTCTGCTCGTGAGCGGCAAGAGCAGCGGCTTCGGGTTCGAACATGAAGCCAACAGCGGTAAACCCGGCAGCCTTGTAGCACGCACGCAAGTCAGCCTCGGCCTTGGTGTCACGCTCGTTGTCCTGGTTGTAGAAATGCACCGGTCTGCCCGACAGGACGCGGTCAAACCGGCAGCCCGCGGCCGCTTCGGCGCGCTGTTTCACGGTGAGGAGAAACTCGGTGACCACATCGGCGAGGGTACGTCGCCTGCCCCCGATCAGCCGCGCCTCATGAAACAGCGTCGTGCCAAGGGCGGATTTCATCGCGCGCATGAAGCGGCCCTCTTCCCCCGAAACCAACGCCTCGGTCGCTGCCGCGCCAATCTTCATGGCCCCGCGGTCGGTCGGAAAGAACACTGCGGTCGGCAGAGTGTCCGAAGCGGTCTCGATTGGCAGCCGTCTGACCTTGCCGTCTTTCAGCATGGCGGCAGCCGAATTGGATGTTCCGAAATCCAGCGCCAGAATTGCGGTCATTTCAAAACCCTTCTGGGCAAAGTCGAGCGGGAAAGGCGCCGCACCTATCCAGATATCCCCGCCGGTGCAAGTCCCTTCAGCCTCGTCCGGCCAGATCTCGGAACTTCCCAGAAGGCTCCGGAAAGTCGTCGAGGGGCTGCTGCGCAATTGCGCGGATGCGAGCCTCGCTGGCTGCAATCTCGGCAGCGCCGTCCAGAATGCGGAAGCGGCTGTCGTAGCAGCGGCTTTGCGGGCCCTGCAGCCAGATCATCTCGCCCCGTTTGCGTGCTGCCAGATCCCCCAAAGCATGATGGGTAGAGGGTTCGATCCCCAACGCATAGCCGCCGGCCTGAAAGTGCTGCCACTCGTAAAGGCAGGGCAGCTGATCCTTGCGGGTCGTGACCTCAATCCCAAGCCCAATTCGGTCATTGACCACAGAGACGGGCACTTCGCCTGCAGCATCGGGTGCCGCCTCGTGCTGCCAGACCAGTTCGACAAAGCTGTCTTTCGGTCCGGGGATAGTGCGATAGCCCACGCCCTGAGCCCTGTATCGTGGTTCATGCGCGGCCCAGACGACATCGGTGATTGGCGCCAGATAGCGGCTTCCGGCAGCCAGTACAGGATGGCCAATAATGATGTGGTAAAAGAACATATGGGGCGTGGGCAGGAAACCCGTGTTCGCGACTTGGTCCGACAGGCGGATCTCGTTGCCGCCAAGATCCACTTCGATGCGCCGCCGCAGGGTCAGCTGCTCGCCAAAGGTGGCGGCCTGACGCACGTCTCCCTCGGCCCAAAGGATGCAACGATCTCCTTCCCAACGCTCGCCGTAACCGGTCAGCTTGCCAGGAATCGTCGAGACCCGGCCGTGCAACCCGTGGCGCTTGGTCAGAATGTCAGGGTAGTTATAGGTGTCGGCGGGCACCACTTCGGGACCGCCGATGTGATCAAGCCCGCAGGTCACCAGAAAGCCGGTGAAACTGCGGCTCCACGAAAACCCGCCTTCGCTGGCATGTTCATGCAGACCTGGATGGCGCAGGCCCGATGGCCCATGCCAACCGATCGACTGGCCCTTGAACTCGACCTCGCAAATGTCCATCGCGCGGTCGATCAAGACGGTGAAACGCAGGCCAGTCCCGGTGCGAAACTCCAGCATCCTGATGCCGCGTTCCAGCCCGTCGGACAACTCCATCAGACGCACTCCGCCAAATGCCGACAGCGCCCCGCTGTGGCGGGCAATCTCAAGCCTGGTCAGGTCTTCTCCGAATAACGCGCGCCACGCGGGACATGATGGTGCGACGCTAGCTAACCGTGCCAGTCTCTATGCAAATGCGCGTGCACGAAACCCGGAACGCTGGTCAGTCAAAACCCGCAACTGGCAACCCGCTGGACCCGTTTGGCTCAACCCGGAAAACGAAATCAGCGGCCCTGAAATCAGAGACGCCGCATGAAATCGGCGGACAACTCCTTTGACAAACACCGATCGCGCCCAACTCAGAAATTCTAGATTTTCACTTTCGAACACAGCGTCGAGAGGATGTTCAAGGTATGCGCAGATCAGATAACTGGTGTCGCGGTGGCAGAGCGGCCGTGCGGTGCTGGCCCTGTGTGGCGCATCATTCTGCGTTCGACCAGCCGGACCATGCCAATCAAGCAGAACCGCGCTACACTTCGCATTTTCCGTGGCTTGAAGCCCCCTCGCCCGCGCCGTCCCTACGCCGAATTTCGCGCTGAAGCCGTTGATGTATTGGAAGATGGCGGTCTCGGCTTGGCGGCGCGTTTCCCAAGTCCTGCGCCAGATCAACTCGGCCTTGATGGTCTTGAAGAAGGTCTCGACGGCCGCATTGTCGTAGCAGTTGCCCTTGCCGCTCAT
>JANMCI010000264.1:0-3643 GCA_031361245.1 Rhodobacterales bacterium | reverse complement strand
CCCGCGGGTCGAATATGTGTCCTATCCGGGGCTGAAGTCGTCGCCTTATCACGCGTTGGCCAAGAAGATCGTGCCGAAGGGCGCGGGCGGGCTGTTCACCTTTGCGATGAAGGGCGGCTACGAGGCTTGCGTGAAATTCGTCGACAGCCTGAAGCTGTTCAGCCATGTCGCCAACCTTGGCGATACGCGGTCGCTGGTGATTCATTCGGCCTCGACCACGCACCGGCAGCTGTCGGACGAGCAGCGGATCGCGGCGGGCGCCGGGCCGAATGTGGTGAGGCTGTCAATCGGGATCGAGGATGTGAAGGACATCATCGCGGATCTTGATCAGGCGATGGCGGTTGCGACGGCGTGACGGACTTCCCCCGCGGCCCGGTGGCTGCGGGGGAGAAAGTCTTCGCGCGACTAGTCGCCGATCTTGAACACGATGGTGACAAAGGCAGAGATGCCGAGGGCACCCGCCTCGACCGGCACTGCGGAGGCGGCATCGGTCATGCGGTACATCGGGCCGGGCACCGGTGGGGCCATCGAGCCTTCGTTGATCGACAGGATCGGCCCAAGTTTGGTCCCGGCGGCCTCTGACAGCAGCGTGGCGCGGGCCACGGCGTCGGCGACAGCCAGCTTGCGGGCCTGATCTTCGCTGGGGCGGGGATCCTGAAGGCCGAAATAGAGGCCGTTCATTGCATTGGCCCCGTCGGCAATGGCAGCGTCGAGCACGGCACCGGTCTTGTCCAGTGCCCGGATGCGGACGCTGACCATGTTGGTGGCGATGTAGCCCTTGATCTCGCTGGCGGTCCCGGTGGCGTTGGTGACCCAATTGGGGTTCAGCGACAGGTTGGTGGTCTGGATGTCGCGGTCCTCGACCCCGGTGGCTTTGAGCCGGGCGATCACGGCGGCGAGGGCATCCGAATTGGCGGCCATGGCGGCGCCGGCGGTCGCACCGTTGGTGGTGACGCCAAGCGAGAGTGTGGCAAGGTCGGGCGTGGTTTCGACAGTCGCCATGCCGGTCACGGTCAGCGAGGCCGTCTCGGCCAAGGCGGCGGTCAGGGGAACCAGCGACAGGGTCGCGGCAAGAAGCAGGGGGGACAGGATACGCATGAAACCTCCGGTTACAATCGTTGACGACAGACTTTAAGACGCAAGCCATACTCCAGTCCTTGGTCATTGCTGGTCTTTTTCTTTCTTTCGGCAAAAAGCTGCTGTAGGAAGGCGCCAATTGCAGGGATGGCGTTCCCGTTGCCATGAATGTGCGTGTAAGACCAACCTATGAAACCTTCTTTTGCCTTGGACTTCCGCGACGGCGTCATTGCGCTGTTGCATCGCACATCGCGTGGCTGGCAGCAGGTCGGGGCCACTCCGATCGATGCCTCTGATCTGACGGAGGCGTTGAGCTATCTGCGGTCGACGGCGCTTGGCCTTTCGCCCCGCGGACTGGCGACCAAGCTTGTCATTCCGAATGAGCAGATCCTGTACACCCAGGTTCATGCGCCCGGCCCCGAAGTGGCCAAGCGCCGCAAGCAGATCAAGGCGGCGCTGGAGGGGCTGACGCCCTACAAGGTTGACGATCTGGTCTATGACTGGTGGGGCAGCGGGCCGGAAGTGCACGTGGCCGTCGTGGCCCGCGAAACGCTGGCCGAGGCTGAGGCCTTTGCGGCGGAACATCGCTTTAATCCGGTGTCCTTTGTCGCGGCGCCCGACGAAGGCAGCTATGCCGGTGAGCCGTTCTTCGGACCGTCCGCGCTGGCCGCCACCCTGCTGGCCGACGGCGAAAAGGTCGAGCGCGATCCGGAGCCGATCACGGTCGTCGCGCGGGAATATCCCAAAGCCGACTTCGCATCGACGCCGTCCCAGCCTGCCGCTTCCGAGCCGGCGACAGACTGGCCGGTTACAGACGGGCCGGTTACAGACGGGCCGGGTACAGACGGGCCGGTCGCAAGCCCGAAAGCCGCAAGCGAAACTGAGCCTGAGCCGCTGGTCTTCGGGATGGACGAGCCTGCCGCCATTGAGCAAGCCGTTGCCGAGGCATCACCGGCCATGGTCGATCCCGTCGAGGTCAAACCGACAGAAACCGCACCTGCGCCCGAGACCGTGGCGCAAGCGCCTGAACCCGTCGCGGCACCGACGGTTGCGGCGGATGACCCGCTGCCCGATTTCTCGACAGCCCGCGCGCCCGCAGCCGACGCGACCGCGTTCGATCCGGCAAACATGGAGCTTGATCTGGTCGATGAGGCGCCGATGGCGCTGGACGTCACGGACGAGCCGCAAGAGCCGCCCGTGCGCAGCGCGTCGTGGCCCATCAACACCATGACGCCGGCCAAACCTGCCGCGGCGGAGGAGGACGACCTGCCCGCCAGCCCTGCCTCCTCGATCATCGCGGCCTTTGCCAGCCGGCGGTCTGCCGAGGAGAATGCTGCCGTCCAGACGGGGCCAGTTCAGACGGGGCCAGTTCCGACGGGGTCAGTCCAGACGGGCGGGACCCCGGCCGATTTCGCCGCCGCAGCCGCGCGGGCCAAAAAGGCACCTACGGTTGGACCGGCCCCGATGCAGCGTCCCACGGTGCCGCGACCCGCTTTTGCCAAGCCGGCGGCGGCGCCGGGTGCCAGCCGCAATGCCCTGCCTTTCCCCGCCCGGACGCAAGCGGGAAAACTGCCCCCTTTCAAGCCCAAGGTCGGCATCCCCCCGCCCGGCGCGGCGGGCCTCAAGCACGACCGCAATGTGGTGCCGCTGGCCAAGCCCGCATCCGAGCCGACCCCTGACGCCGCGACCGGCCCCAAGCCCGCAATCAAAGGGCTGACCGGGCTGGATGGCAGGCCGCTGCCTTCGCGGGGCAGACCGCGCTATCTGGGGCTGATCCTGACCGGACTGCTGCTGTTGGCACTGGCCCTGGTAGCGGCATGGTCAAGCTTCTACCTCACCTCGAACGACATCGATCCCGGCGCGGTAACGTCGCCCAACCCCGTTGCCAGCGCCACGAGCGACCCTGACCCGGCGCTGACGCCTGCGGCCTTGCCCAGTGTCGAAGATGAGGCGCTGGCTGACGGACAGGATCCGGAACTGGCGGCAGACAGCCTTGTCGCGGCCGATCCGGCAGCCGGGCCGGAGGCAGCCGGCACTGCCGATGCGACCACGACTGAACCGGCAGCCGCACCGGCCGACGTTGCTGCAGAGCCTGAAACGACGCTGGCCGCCGTGGTGCCTGACGCAACCGCAGACCCCGCTGCGGCAGACACGACCGCGGCAGACACGGCGACAGAAACGGCTGCGGCAGACACCGCAGTTGCAGGCCCGGCGACAGAAACGGCGGCGGCAGACACGGCGGTTGCAGACACGGCAGTCGCAGGCACGGCGACAAAACCGGCGGCGAAAACGGCCGTTGTCGAGCCTGAGACGGCTCCGTTGCCCGAACCTGCGCCGGGCACCAGCGTGGTGACCGACGCGGCAGTCGCGGTAACGCCGGGCAACGACCCACAGGATGAGATTTTCCTCGCGGCAGCCGACACGGCGCCGCAAACCTCTGATCCGCTGGTGATGCCGCAGGTGACGGCCGGCAGCGATCCGCCACCGGGGCTTGGCGCACCGCCCCCGCCGTTCGGGACGGTTTACACCTTTGATGCCGATGGACGCATCCAACCGACGCCCGAGG
>JANMCI010000244.1:0-28794 GCA_031361245.1 Rhodobacterales bacterium | reverse complement strand
GGTGCCGGACTGGCTGATGGAAGCCTCGCTGGCCGCATCGGGGGACAAGGCCGAAACGGCGGCACTGTTGCTGCCGGACGGGCGGGGCGAGCCGCCGGGGCTGGCCGAGGTCGTGGACAGGTTGAACCGCTGCACAAGGATCACTGCCCATGCGACGCTGGTGGAGTTGTGGGCGCGGTTGCCGCCCGCAGCCAATCTGGTGCTGAACCGGCTGGCCAGCGGGACGTTCCGCACCACGCTCCCGACCGAAGCCGCTGCGCCGACAGAGCCCGCGGGTTCGCGCCGTGTGGTGCGCGCCGTGATGGTGCAGGCGCAGGCCACCAGGGCGGAAGTGACGCTGGCGCTGTGGCAGGGCAACGCTTTGGTGCCGATTGCCCGCCTGCCCCTGACCCTTGCCGAGACGCCCCAGATCATGGGCTGGATCCGCGCCAATGTCAGCGAACGCTTTGGCCCGGTCCGGCTGGTACCGCCGGTGCATCTGTTCGAGGTCGGCTTTGACGGCCTGTCGCCCAATCCCCGGCGCAAATGCGGGTTCGATCTGCTGGGGGCCACCATCACCCGCTGGCTGCCCGATCAGGGAAGCAGCGCTGACCATCTGGAAGCCCTGATCATGGCGCCTTAGCCCCGGGTTGGCGCTGCAGACGGCGCGCGCAGGACGGCGGCGGGCGATCCGGGCTGATCCGGCCTTGAACTGGAGGGGGCTTCATCCCTAGATGGCGGGAAGCATATTCAGGAGCCAGCCCATGACCCGACCGCGCCCCCTTTTCGACGCCAATGCTGCCAGCAGCGGTTTTGGCGACTTGCCGGAGTGGGACCTGACCGACCTTTACCCCGCCCCGGACAGCCCGGAATTCGCGACCGACATGGCCCGGCTCAAGCAAAGCTGCGCGGGGTTTTCAGCGAGTTATGAGGGCAAGCTTGCCGGTTTGGACGCCGCAGGATTGCTGGACTGCGTGACGTCCTATGAGCAGATCGAAACGGTTGCGGGACGGATCATGTCCTATGCCGGCCTGCGGTATTACCAGAACACCATGGACAGCGACCGCGCCAAGTTCATGGCCGACGCCGAAGGTCAGGTGACCGATTTCACGACGTCTTTGGTGTTTTTCTCGCTGGAATTCAACCGGATGGATGACGACCACCTGGCGGGGCTTCTGGCGCAGAACGCCGATCTGGCCCGCTACAAACCTGTCTTCGACCGGATGCGCGCGATGAAGCCCTATCAGTTGTCGGATGAGTTGGAGAAGTTCCTGCATGACGAAAGCGTGGTGGGGGCGAGTGCCTGGAACAAGCTTTTCGACGAGACGATGGCTGGCCTGATGTTCAAGGTCGAGGGTCAGGAGGACGAACTGGCCCTTGAGGCGACGGTGAATTTCCTGACCGACGCCGACCGCACCAAGCGCGAGGCGGCGGCGCGGGCGATGGCGGTGGTGTTTCAGCGCAATGTCAAGCTGTGCGCGCGGCTTCACAACACCCTGGCCAAGGAAAAGGAGATTCACGACCGCTGGCGCAAGATGCCGACACCGCAGACCGGGCGCCATCTGTCGAACCATGTCGAGCCAGAGGTGGTCGAGGCCCTGCGAAACGCCGTGGTCGCGGCCTATCCCAAGTTGAGCCATCGCTATTACAAGCTCAAAGCCAAATGGATGGGGTTGGAGAAGCTGCAGGTCTGGGACCGCAACGCGCCGCTGCCGATCGAGGCCCCGCGACTGGTGGACTGGGCCGAGGCCAAGGCGACCGTGCAGGGCGCCTATGCCTCGTTCGACCCGCGGATGGCGGAGCTGTCCGAACCCTTCTTCACCAAGGGCTGGATCGATGCGGGCGTGAAATCCGGCAAGGCGCCCGGAGCCTTTGCCCATCCGACCGTCACCACGGTGCACCCCTATGTGATGCTGAACTATCTTGGCAAACCGCGCGATGTGATGACGCTGGCGCATGAACTGGGCCACGGCGTGCATCAGGTTCTGGCGGCGGGTCAGGGCGAGCTTTTGTCCTCGACCCCGCTGACGCTGGCCGAAACGGCGAGCGTCTTTGGCGAGATGCTGACCTTCCGCAAGCTCTTGGACGGGGCCAAGTCACCGACCGAACGCAAGACCCTGCTGGCCGGCAAGGTCGAGGACATGATCAACACGGTGGTCCGCCAGATCGCCTTTTATGACTTTGAGTGCAAACTGCACGCCGCCCGCGCCAAGGGAGAACTGACGCCGGATGACATCAACGCCCTCTGGATGTCGATTCAGGCCGAGAGTCTGGGCCCGGCGTTCGAGTTCATGGACGGATACGAGACCTTCTGGTCCTATATCCCGCATTTCGTGCATTCGCCGTTCTATGTCTATGCCTATGCCTTTGGCGACGGGTTGGTGAATGCGCTCTATGCGGTTTACGAAAGCGGGCTGCCGGGGTTCGAAGAAAAGTATTTCGACATGCTGAAGGCGGGCGGCTCCAAGCATCACAAGGAGCTTCTGGCGCCGTTCGGGCTGGACGCCAGCGACCCCAGGTTCTGGGACAAGGGTCTGTCGATGATCGCGGGCTTGATTGACGAGCTTGAGGCGATGGAGGGCTGAGCGCCCTCCATCTCAGTGGCGGTAGAGGTCGAGGTCTTCTTCAAGGATCGGCCTTTCGGGCAGGACCACGCTGGAGAAAATGGTTTCAGCGCCCCGCTTGTAGACGATGACGACCTCTTCGCCGACCTTGAGGTTGTGCACGATCTGCAGCGCCGTAAAGCGGTCCTGAATCCTTGTGCCGTTCACCTCGGTGATGATGTCGCCGCCGATCACATAGGGGTGGCCACCGATCTCGACGTGCCATTCGCCGCCGGCAATCCCGATTGTGTCCGCAGCGCTGCCCGGCTCGACCGTTTCAACCATGAAGCCGGAGAAGTCCTGCCACATGTCCGGGGGCACCCCCATCAGCGCAAGAACGGGTGGCGTGAACGAGGACGGATAATAGGGGATTTTCAGGACGGCGATGTCCAGCAAGGGATCAATGCCAAGGATGTCGGCGTTCCAGGAGTTGGTGCCGTCGAATACCTCGATGCGCTGGGCCTCCGCGATCACATGGTAGTTCGTCAGGATCACGCCGTCTTTCATCAGAAACCCGGTTCCGAGGCTGGATTGGACCCTGTCCCACACCCGGAACTGATTGATGGCGTCCGAACAGATCTCCATGACCTTCGGGTCGGCCTGCTCGAAGATCTGTTCCGCACTCAAGTGACATCGTGCAATTTCAGCCCGGACGCCACCGGCTGAGGCGGTCAAAGACGCAACAATCGCAAACCCAGAGGCAACACCCGACCAGAAGGGTCGGGCAGCCGGGCCACGTGCCATTTCATCCTCTCCTTTTTGGTGACTACACCGCCAAGATGGTGCCTGCGAAATGCGACGGCAGCTCATGGACCGGGACTTTCACCAGATCCTTGTGCACTTCTGCCGCGATGTGGCTGTGCAGGGCCTTGGGAAGGGCATCGCGAAGGGCGCCAAGCATCTTTGGCCCGGCAGCAATCACGATGCGGTCGTGGCCGCCCTTGTCCCATTCAGCCGCCACGGCTTGCGCGACATGCCGGGCAAAGCGGTCCCGCTCGATATGGTCCTTGCGGCCTTGCGGACCGACTTCAAAGCTCTGACCTTGCCGTCCGGCGTGGCTGCGACTCTGCCCGCCGGGCTGACGGTCTTCGACGTCCGGGAACTCGTCCGCCGTGCGATGCGTGATCTCGACAAATTCGGATCCGCGACCGTGCAACAGGCGAAAGTCCTGATCCGCCGCGAGCAGGTAAAGATAGCTGATCTGTTTCATGTCGTTCTCCCTATGATTTCAGTCATCATAGCTGTTCTGAACAAGGCGTGGATTGATCTGCCTCAAGTCCTAGTCGAGCGGTGTCCACGGCCACGGTTTTTCGTCATCGGCGGCGGTCTGATAGCGCACGGCCTTGGCCATCCAGTCGCCCATCCGCTTGCCGAACCATGCAATCTCGACATTGGGGCGGCCGTGGCGGGTGACCATCAGGATGAACTGGATGAGGGCGGTCACCTGCAGGATGGTCTGGGCCAGACCCAGCATCATGCCGATCAGGATCATCCAGAGCAGGCGCAGCCACAGGCTTTCGTGAGGGTCGTGGTGGATTTCTTCCGGATCGTTAGGGTCGGCCATGGTCATCTCCTTGGCGGGATCTGCGCGAGCATACTGAAAATTGCGGCCAATGCAGCCCCTGCTTCACGTCAAAGGTTGCGGCGGCGTGATGCCGAGTGCTGCAAGGTCGGCGCCCTGCGCCTGCATCCGTTCCAGCACCTTGGGCAGAAAGGGCCGGCTTGCGTCGACATTCTGCCAGCGCAGGAACCACAACAGAAAGCGCTCATAAGGCCAATCGGTCGTCAGGGCGCGGTCAAGGGCGGCGGGCCAGTCCTCGGGCCGGGCAACGGTCGCGGCGCAGTGATGCAGGTCAGAGCGGCCGAACAGGATCGCCGGAACCCGGTGCAGCATGCCCTCCAGCGCGAGGGACGACGAGATCGACACCGTGGCCGCAGCACCTTGCAGGATGTCGTGAACATTGGCGTCGGTCACGATGATTTGGGGGTGATGACGGCGCAGGAATTGCAGCACCTTGCGCGTCTCGCGTCCCTTGTAGCGGGGATGCGGCTTGACCACCACGGGGCGACCGGCGGCGCCTTCGACCACAACGCGCACCATCTGGTCGCTGGTCATGAACTGGGCCCGTTCCACAGGATCGGACCAGTCCTGCAGGAAAATCGCCAGATGGCCCTTTCCGAAATCCCGTTGTTCGTCGGGCTGCGGGTGGCGGCTTTTGCGCGCGGTAACCCATTGGCGGTGCAGGTGGTCAAAGAAGGCCAGCGCCTGATCGGCGGGAACGCGACCGGGGTAAAAGGGCTTGCCGGTGATCGAACTCTCGAAATTGACGCCCTGGGGATCCAGATAGAAGAAACCGCCGAGATAGGCCACGCCGAGGTTCAGCGCCATGCTGCGCGGCTTGCGACCCATGTGGATGAAGTCGAAGTGACCTTCGGCGGATGGCTCTGCGATGTCGTCATAGACGCGGGGAAGGATCTCGGTCTGTGCGCCAAGCCCGGCCAGCCCCGCCAACAGGCGGCGGAAAAAGCCGGGCACTTTCTCGGGATCGTCGCCGACCATGTGGGACGGCAGATGAAGGCGCACCTTGGCCGGAGCCATCAGTCGGTCAACCGCGAGCCGATGCAAAGACCATGTCGATCATGGCTTGGGTGCCGCGCACGAACTCCAGCGGGCAGTGATAGGGCTCGCCGGTGCGGACCGAATGCGAGAAGGCTTCGACCTGCAGCTTGTATTGGTTGACGCCCGGAAAACGCTCGATCGTCACCTTTTGGCCGGGCTGGTGCAATTCAATCTGCGCCTGATCGTGAATGGCCGCGTTGAAGGGGCCGTTGGCGACGCGGATCATGCCCTTGTCGCCTTGGAACACCACCTCTTGCCGCAGAAAAAGCCGCATGGAAGTCATGGCGGAATAGGTGAAGCGACCAGTGGGGCCGGCCATCTCGCCAGTCACCTGCGCCCAGGTGTCCACGCCGTTTTCGCGTTTCAGCTTGGCGTGCAGTTCGACCGGTTCGGCTCCGGTGACAAAACGCACCGAGCCGTAGGTATAAACCCCGATGTCGCGCACCCCGCCACCGCCGGTTTCGGGGCGGTTGCGGATGTTGTCGGTGTCGGCGCGGTTGTCATAGGAGAAGGCCGCGTCGACATGGAGGACTTTTCCAATGGCACCGTCCTCGACCAGTTGTTTCGCGCGGCGCCATTGCGGATGGAAAACGATCATATAGGCCTCGGCCGCCAGTTTCTTGGCGGCGTCGCGGGCATGGATGATCTGGTCAATCTCATGGGCGTGCATGGCGATGGGCTTTTCGGTCAGCACGTTCTTGCCAGCCGCCAGCGCCTTCAGCGTCCACAGCACATGCAGATGGTTGGGCAGCGGGATGTAGACGACATCAATTTCGGGATCAGCCAACAGCGCTTCATAGGTGGCATGGATCTTCAGCCCGGGGCAGAAGTCCTGAAACCCTTCGGCCTTGGCCGGGTCAGAAGTGGCCAAGGCGTAAAGCTCGGCCCCGCTGGCCGCGTGAATGGCCGGCGCCATGTATTCGCGCGCGAATTTGGCCGCCCCCAGAACACCCCATTTTACCGCTTTCATGATCCGATACCCCCCCAGATTTTCTGCAAGGCTAGAAAGTCTGGCGGGCGGCGGCAAGAGGCGATTGGTCAGGGCTTGTTTGCGGAGCGGCGCGTCTTGCGGCCTTGCCACAATCCCAACAGCAAAACCATGACGTAGCCAACGCTGACCAGCACCATCGTCTCCCAGGGATAGGAGATCACGGCAGCGACGAGGGCGACGAAACCGATTATGACATAGCGGACATAGTCGGCATTGAAGGTGATCGATTTGAACGACGGCGTGGGAATGCGGCTGATCATCAGGCTGCCGACCAGAACCATGTACAGCGCCAGCAGGCCGGGATGCAACTGTCCGCTTTCCGGCCACATGAAAGCGACATAGGCCGGCAGCATGGCCAGCATGGCCCCGGCGGGGGACGGAACGCCGGTAAAGCCGGCCGTCGTGGCCTTGTCGGCCGGTTTGTCCGGGCCGGAACGGTTGCCGATGTTGAAGCGGGCCAGTCGCAAAAGGCAGCACGACGCATAGATCAGCGTGGCCACCCAGCCACCGCTTTGCAGCCCGTGCAGGCCCCACATATACATCGTAAGCCCCGGAGCAACGCCGAAGTTGACGAAATCGACCAGGCTGTCCAGTTCGGCCCCGATCTCGCTTTCGCTTTTCAAGAGGCGGGCAATGCGGCCGTCCAGACCGTCGAGGACCGCCGCAACGAGGATCATCGCCACGGCGGCACGGAACTGGCCATTGATGGCAAAGCGGATGCCGGTCAGTCCCGAACACATGGCCGAAATGGTGATCAGATTGGGCAGCAGCTGCACAAGATGCAGCTCTGATCGCAGTTTGGGGCCGGGTTTGGGGTTAGGCTCGGGCACGTTATTCCTCACGCGACAAGCGGGCCGGGGTTCCTGCGGCCAGATCCGCGAGGATGCTTTCGCCGGCAATCATGGTCTGGCCCAGCGCCACCAACGGTGCCACGCCGTCTGGCAGGTACACATCCAGCCGCGAGCCAAAGCGGATCAGGCCGAAGCGGTCCCCGGCCCGCAGCGACTGGCCGACCTTGGCAAAGCACACGATCCGCCGCGCCACGAGGCCCGCGATCTGCACCACAGCCAGCTTGCGCCCGTCCGGCAAGTCGATGGCAAGTGAGTTGCGTTCATTGTCGGCACTTGCCTTGTCGAGCGAGGCCGAGACGAACTTGCCGGGGCGGTAGGCGATGGCACTGATCTGGCCCGCGGCGGGCATCCGGTTCACGTGACAATTGAACACCGACATGAATACCGACACCCGGGTCAGCGGCTGCGGCCCCATGCCAAGTTCTTCCGGCGGAACGGCAAGCTCGATCAGCGAGACCACGCCATCGGCAGGCGACAGCACAAGACTGTCACCCAGCGGCACCGAGCGTTTGGGGTCGCGGAAGAAGTAATAGCACCAGATTGTGAGGATCACCCCGGTCCACCCCAGCGGTTCCCAAAGCAGGAACAGCACAAACGTGATCGCGGCGAAGATGCCGACAAATCGGTAGCCCTCGGGGTGCATGGGTTTGAGGACGGTGTCGCGCAGGCGCATGGGGCACTCCGGTCGATTGGGCAAGATCCGGTCATACGTTGCGGCGCGGCGAAGTTCAACAGGTTAGCCCGAAGGGGCGATTGACCCAGATCAATGCCAGAACAGGCACTCCGCGCCATCTTGGCAGCATAGCATCGCAGGGGCAGGGGATGAAGCGGCATGCTGTTCTTCTTTTGGGATTTGGCGCGGCGGCGGCGGTTGCGACCGGCGTGTTGCGGCAACGCTTTGTTACCGCCCGAGACGGGGCGTTGGCCGCGGTGGCCACCGGCAGCCAGATCATTCAGACCAGATCCGGCACGATGGAATATGCCGAAACCGGAGCGGGACGGCCGGTTCTGATGCTGCATGGCACCGGGGGCGGGTTCGATCAGGGGCTGGCATTTTCGGCGCCCCTGACACGGGCCGGCTTCCGGGTCATCGCGCCCTCGCGTTTCGGGTATCTGCGCTCGGATATGCCCGCCGATGCGTCCTCCGAGGCGAGCGGGGGCGTTGAGTGCCATCGCGTTCGCCATTCGCCATCCCGATCGCTGTGCGGCGCTGGTTCCCATCGTGCCCGCCACTTTTGTGCCGGGCCGGGCCCCGGTTCGGCCATCGGCCCTGGGGCAGGCCATCATGGACTATGCGCTGGGGTCGGATTTCCTGTTCTGGGCGGGCATGACCCTGGCCGAGGATCAGATGATCGCCACCCTCTTGGCCACCGACCCCGCCCTGTTTCACGCCGCTTCGGCCGCCGAACAGGCAAGGGTGCGGCGGGCCATCCTGCACGGCATACTGCCGGTCAGTGCCCGCTCGCGGGGATTGCGGAATGACGGACTGCTGGCGGGAAACCCCGCACCCATGGCGTTGGAGCGGATTGCTGCCCCAACGCTGGCGATTTCGGTCGAGGATGACAGGCTCGGCACGGCCGCGTGCCGCCCGGCATATCGCTGCCAGTGTCAAGGGCACAGAACTGATGATCTATTCAGCCGGAGGCCACGTCTGGGTGGGCCACGACGACGAGGTTTTCGCCGCCGTGGCCACATTCCTGAACGCACTTTAGGCAGGCACGACCATACCCTTGCCAACGGCCAGTTCGCGCATGCGGGCCTGCAGCTTTTCAAAGGCGCGCACCTCGATCTGGCGGATGCGTTCGCGGCTGACGCCATAGCTTTCGGACAACTCTTCCAGCGTGATGGGCGTTTCGGCGAGACGGCGTTTGGCCAGCACGTCGCGTTCGCGGTCATTCAGCACCGACATGGCGTCGGTCAGCATGGCGTGGCGGGTGTCAAACTCGTCCTTTTCGGCATAGTCGCCGGCCTGATCGCTGTCTTCATCCTCCAGCCAGTCCTGCCACTGGGTCGAGCCTTCGCCGTCCGCCCCGACCGTGACGTTCAGCGAGGCATCCCCGCCCGAGAGGCGGCGGTTCATGTCGATGACCTCGGCCTCGGTCACGTTCAGTTCGGTGGCAATGCGCGCGACGTTTTCGGGGCGCAGGTCGCCCTCTTCCAGCGCGCCGACCTTGGCCTTGGCCTTGCGCAGGTTGAAGAACAGCTTCTTCTGGGCAGAGGTGGTGCCAAGCTTCACAAGGCTCCACGAGCGCAGGATATATTCCTGGATCGAGGCGCGGATCCACCACATCGCATAGGTCGCAAGGCGGAAGCCCTTTTCGGGGTCGAACCGCTTGACGGCCTGCATCAGCCCGACATTGGCCTCGGAGATCACTTCGGCCTGCGGCAAACCATAGCCGCGATAGCCCATGGCGATCTTGGCGGCCAGACGCAGATGCGAGGTCACCATCTTGTGCGCGGCCTGCGCGTCCTGATGGTCGACCCAACGCTTGGCCAGCATGTATTCTTCTTCGGGTTCCAGCAGCGGGAACTTGCGGATTTCCTGCATGTAGCGGTTCAGGCCCTGTTCAGGGCTTGGTGCAGGCAGATTGGCATAGGTGCTCATTCAGACGCCCCCTTCTTGACCCGGTGCGGTCGCGCCCCCGGGGAAAACGACCATCTATGAATAACATGACCTCCCTTCAAGAGGCCCGCACCACCACAGATCAGCAATGCGCGCTATCATTGATCAGTAAACGAAGGATGAACCATATTCCGTCGCTGCAAAAGGGCAGTGTAACACGCTTCACGCGCCTGTTATTGTGCAGGAGCGCACATCGGTCAGGCGCTGCGCAGGGCGTCCAGCAGGTCAACCAGATCGGGCGGCAGGTCAGCGTTGAATTCCAGTCGCTCACCGGTCACCGGATGATCAAAGCCAAGGGTCGCAGCATGCAGGGCCTGACGCGGAAAGTCGTTGCCAAGCGCGGCCGCAGCGCCGAACACCTTGGGCGACAGCCGCTTTTTGCCGCCATAGGTCTGATCGCCGACCAGCCCGTGCCCGACATAGGCCATATGCACCCGGATCTGATGGGTGCGCCCGGTTTCCAGCCAGCATTCGACGAGGGCGGCGGCGCCTGAGCCGAAATCCTCGATCGCGCGGGCGCGGGTAACGGCATGGCGGCCCTGTTCCCAGACCACGGCCTGCCGCTGCCGGTCGGTCTTGTGACGGGCAAGGCCGGTGGCGATCTTGAGGATGCCGCCCGCTTCAAAGCTGACGCCCCGCAGGCCGCGAATGCGTGGGTCGCTGGCCGCCGGCACGCCATGGACGACAGCCAGATAGCGCCGGCTAACGGTGTGCGCCTCGAACTGGGCGGCAAGGCCATGATGGGCGCGGTCGGACTTGGCGACGACCAGAAGGCCAGTCGTATCTTTGTCGATCCGGTGCACGATGCCGGGCCGCCGGGCGCCACCGATGCCCGACAGCGTATCGGCGCAATGCGCAAGAAGCGCGTTGACAAGGGTGCCCGACGGGCTGCCGGGGGCCGGATGAACGACCAAGCCGGCAGGCTTGTTGATCACGATCAGATCGGCATCTTCATAGATCACCGACAACTGGATGGCTTCAGGCAGGGTTTCCAGATCGACGGCAGGGTCAAGCCGCAGCGTGTAAATCTGACCCTCGGCCACTTTGGTCTTGGGGTCGGTGATGGCCACACCGTCGCGCAGAACGGCGCCGTCCGCGATCATCCGCATGAGGCGGCTTCGCGACAGGGCGGCATCGGCTGGCACAAATTCGGCGAGTGCCTTATCAAGGCGCCCAACGGCGCCCGGGCCGATGCTCACCAAGAGCGTGCCGTCCACCGGGAGGTCATCCCCGTCATCCGGGGTCAGCAAAGGTGTGGACATGACCGGAACTCCGCTGGAAGAGCCAGAGCTGCCGCCCTCGCTGCGATTTTTGAAACGGCTTGTGACCGTCCTCACCGTGACGATGATCGTGGGTGTCATAACCGTGGTCGGGCTGCTTGTCACCCGGCTGCAACAGAGCCCGCCCATTCCCACCTTGCCCAAGGGCCTGACCCTGCCTGCGGGTGCCAGCGTGGCGGCGGTGACCATGGGTACGGGCTGGATCGCCGTGGTGACAACCGAAAACCATATTCTTATATATGGCGAAGATGGTATTTTAGTTCAGGATCTGAAGATTGACATAAAGAAGCCCTGAAAACATTGCGTTCATTGACGAATATTTAGGGGGGTATCTGCGAGTTTGGCCTGACGCTGTTTTTTGGCCGGGGGACGAGTATGGGGAAGTGGTTTCTTGATTTTGCCGGACGGCAATCGCAAGATGAGGTTAAGCACCAGTTTACAGTGATCGACCGCCTTGGCGGACGGCGCCGCATTCTGAGCCTGCTGCCCTTTGCCTTGGCAACCCTTTTTCTTCCGGCCTGGCTGTGCCTTGTGCTGTGGATCGTCGACACCGGGCTTGAAATTTCGGGAATCGTGCTGCTGAGGAAGGTTGCCCCTGAGCGCGAGCCGCGAAGATATCTGTTGGCGCTGGCCTGTTTTGCAGGCTCGCAAAGCACCTATATGGTGGTTCCCGCCTTGGTCTGGCAAAATCCTGACCCCTTTGCCAAAGCCTTGGCAGTCGGGCTTTTTCTGATCAACCTCGTACATCTCGCGACCGTCAGAACCGTGCATTTCCCTTTGGCGATGGTCGCGCTTGTGCCGGCCACGCTGATCAGTCTGGTTGCCAACGCCCTGCTGTGGGCACCTGCTGGCCAATATGCCGGACTTGCAATCTCGACCGTCTGCATTCTGGCAACGTCCTATTTCGTGCTGATCACGATGACGAGTTTGCACCAGTTGCATCAGGAGATGTATCGCGGTCAGCAGGCGGCAGAGGTGGCAAATGAAGCGAAATCGCGCTTCCTGGCCCAGATGAGCCATGAACTGCGGACGCCCCTGAATGCGATCACCGGCATGGGTTATGCCGAGTTGGCCAAGGCCACGACGGCTGAGTCCAGGGAGCGGTTGTCGATATTGGTACAGTCGGCGGGCAGTCTGTCCGTTCTGCTGAACGATATCCTTGACATGGCAGCGGTGCAGGCCGGCCAGTTGCCGATCCGGCCGACGGTCGTGGACCTGCGGGCAGAAACCGGGACGACACTGGCGCTTTTTCGTCAGCAGATCAGCGACGCGGGTCTGCATCTGACCTTCTCCATCGCAGAAGCAGTCCCGGCCTTTGCCCGGATCGACGGCCAGCGCTATCGGCAATGCCTGTCCAACGTGATCTCCAACGCGGTCAAATACACCGAAAGCGGGACGATCGTTGTCAGCATCACGCGGCCTATCCCGACGCAACTTGCCGTTGAAGTGACTGACACCGGCTCGGGCGTTCCAGAAGCGCTGAGGGAGCGCATTTTTGAACCCTTCCACCGTGGCGACAGTCTGGTAACGGGCACCGGGCTTGGCCTGTCGATCAGCCGGACGCTGGCGCGGCGCATGGGGGGCGACCTTGTCTTGTTGCCGAGTGACAGGGGCGCGCGATTCCGTCTGACCTTTGAGGTGCAACCGGCGGGGCCTGACGAGATTGCGACGCCAGAAATCAAGGCGCTGCCTGATCTGAGCGGTAAGCGGGTGCTGGTGGTGGATGACATCGCGACCAACCGGCTGGTGGCGATGACGTATCTGCGGATCATGGGGGCTGTGACACTGGAGGCGGACTGCGGTGCCGCCGCGTTGAGCCTGCTGTCGGTCGACACCCCGGATATCGTGCTTTTGGACATGCTGATGCCGGAGATGGACGGGCTGGCGACCTTTGCCCGCATCCGGGCTCTGCCGGGGGCCAAAGGCGAGATCCCGGTGATTGCAATGACTGCGGACGCAACCGATGAACACCGGCGCCAGTATCTCAAGGCAGGGCTAAGCGGTTATGTCAGCAAGCCCCTGTCACCGGACACATTGAGCGCGGCCATTCTGGACGCATTGCCAAAAGCCTCTGGCTGAAAGCGACATTGCGCGGCGCTTATGAACGGGACCCGGCATGAACTTGCACGGCACCATCCCCCTCTACACAGGGAGCGGTCGATGGACGAATTTGCCAAGCTGGATGCCACGGAAACCGCCGCGCTGGTCGCGTCGGGCACGGTCAGCCCGGACGAGTTGCTGGACCGCGCACTGGCTGCAACCGAAAGGCTGAACCCCGCGCTGAACGCCGTGGTGCTGGTGCAGGAAGCCGTCGCTCGCGCCGCTATCAGGCAGGGCTTGCCGACCGGTCCCTTTCGCGGAGTGCCCTTTCTGATCAAGGACCTGGGCTGCGAGGCGCGGGACTTCCCCTCGCACAATGGCTCACGGCTTTTTGCCAACACGCGCTACAGCTTTGACAGCGCCATCTATGAGCGCATGCGTGCCACCGGCGTCGTGACCTTTGCCCGCACCACAAGCCCGGAAGGCGGGATCGGGGCGGCGACGGAGGCTGCGGTCTATGGCGGCCCCACCCGCAACCCGTGGAACCTTGAGCATACCTCGGGCGGATCGTCGGGCGGGGCGGGGGCTGCGGTCGCCGCCGGGATCGTGCCCTTTGCCCATGGCTCGGACGGCGGCGGGTCGGTGCGGATTCCGGCGTCGAATTGCGGCCTTTTCGGCTTCAAACCCACCCGTGCCCGCCTGCCGGATGGGCCAGCGGCTGGGGAAGGTTGGGCGGGCATGTCGATCGACGGATTCCTGACCAGGTCAGTGCGCGATACGGCGGTGATGCTGGATGCCTGCTCGGGTCCCGACCTTGGCGCGCCTTATGTGGCGCCGCCCCTGCGGGCCAGCCATGCCGACGCGATCAGCCGCCCGCCGCGCCGCCTTCGGGTCGCGCTGTGCGACACCACCCTGACCGGCGAGCCCATTCACCCGGAGGTGGCCGAAGCGGTGCGCGCCGCAGGGCGCCTCTTGGAAAGCCTTGGTCATAATGTCGAACCGGGCCGCCCGGTCAAAGCCGATGTGGCGATGATGATGCGGGCCTGGACCGATATCGTGGCCGTCGGCACTGCCCTGTCGATCCGGGCGAGTCTGAAGGGTCGCCCCCTGACCGCCGACCTGGTCGAAGGTGTGGGGCGCGGTGCCGTGGCGCTCGCAGAGAATTTTTCGCCACTGCGCTATCTGGAGGCGGTGGGGCAGATCCACGCCTTTGCCCGCCAGATGGCGCAGTATTTCGACAGCGGGCCGGATATCCTGCTGACCGCCACCTTGGCGGAACCGCCCGCAAAGGTGGGCCGGTTCAACCATGACACCGAAGATTACCTTGCTTACCGGATCGGGCCGCAGGGCATTTTTGCCTATTCGCCGTTCTGCGCCATCTTCAACGCCTCGGGCCAGCCTGCGGCCTCGGTGCCGCTGGCCATGTCGCGGGACGGCCTGCCCATCGGCATTCACCTTGCTGCCGCTTATGGCAATGACGAGGAGTTGATTGCTGTGTGCGCGGAATTGGAACGCGCGCAACCCTGGGCGGAACGGCGTCCGCATTTGTCGCACTGACAATGATTTTTATTGCATCCCAGTGAATCTGCCGCGCAACATGATCAAAACGCAAAGGGAGCGAGTCACTTGAGTGAGACTCTGGCCGTAGAGGCCCGCCACGCGATCAAGGAGTTCGGCTCCGGCCCGGCGGCAGTCCGGGCGCTGGATGATGTGTCCATCGGCATCCGAAAGGGCGAGTTCTTTACGCTGCTGGGCCCGTCGGGCTGCGGCAAGACCACCTTGTTGCGGCTGATTGCAGGGTTCGAGATGCCGACCAACGGCACGATCCTGCTGGAGGGGCAGGACATCACCTATCTGCCGCCCAACAAGCGCCCTGTGAACACGGTGTTCCAGAGCTATGCCCTCTTTCCGCATCTGAGCGTGGCCGACAACATCGGCTTTGGCCTGACGATGCAGGGGCGACCCAAGTCAGAGGTGCGGGCGACGGTGGCGCGGATGCTGGCGCTGGTAAAGCTGGAGGAACTGGCCGGGCGCAAGATCGGGCAGCTGTCGGGCGGACAGCAGCAGCGGGTGGCGCTGGCGCGGGCGCTGGCCCCTGCCCCGAAGGTGCTGCTTCTGGACGAGCCCTTGTCGGCGCTGGACCTCAAGCTGCGCAAGGAAATGCAGATCGAGCTCAAACGGTTGCAGACCGAGACCGGCATCACCTTCATCTTCGTGACCCACGATCAGGAAGAGGCACTGACCATGTCCGACCGTATCGGCGTCATGTCGGCGGGCAAGTTGCAGCAGGTGGGCAGCCCGAAGGACATCTACACGCGGCCCGCCAACCGCTTTGTCGCAAGCTTCATCGGTGAGACGAATTTCCTGCCGGCCAAACGCGAGGCGGGCGGCGCGCGGCTGGCCACCGGCGATCTGGTCGAGGTGACAGGCGGCGGACAGCCGGGACAAGCCGTGACCCTGACGATCCGGCCCGAACAGGTGCGGATCGGCCCGGCGGGCGAGGCCGGCACGCTTGCAGCGACGATCACCAACCTGGTCTATTTCGGCACGGACACCCATTGCCATGTCGCACTGTCTGACCGGTCAGAGGTCGTGGCGCGACTGCAAAGCCCGGCCACAGGCGAGGTCGGATTGGCCTTGGGCGACAAGGTTGGACTGCGGTTGCAGGCCGGGGCCGCGCAGGTTCTGGAGGACTAGGGATGAGCGCCGCCGAAACCGCTCAGGAAGAGGCCAAAATCCGCAACGCGTGGCTGTTGTCGGCCCCGGCGCTGGTGATCCTTGCGCTGGCGGCCGTCGGACCTTTGATCATCGTCGTGGTCTATTCCTTTCTGGTGCCGGGCAAGTACGGCAATGTGGAATGGGGATTTTCACTGGACGCTTGGCGCGGACTCCTGTTCACCAGGGACATCTTTGACGACACCTATGTCCTGGCAGACGCACATCTTTCAATCTTCTGGCGGTCAGTCAAACTGTCGATCCTGACCACGGGCTTTACCTTTCTGGTGGGCTTTCCGACCGCGTGGTTCATCGCCACACGGCCACCACGGGCGCGGGGGCTGTGGCTGTTTCTGATCACGATTCCGTTCTGGACCAACCTGCTGATCCGCACCTTTGCCATCAACGAGATCATCCGAAACGAGGGTCTCTTGAACACCACGCTGATGGGGCTTGGGGTCATCAAGGCACCGTTGGAGATGATCTATACCGATATGGCGGTCTTTGTGGGCATGACCTATGTCTATCTGCCGCTGATGGTGCTGCCGCTGTTCGCCTCGATCGACCGGTTCGACATGCGGCTCCTGGAGGCGGGTTATGACCTTTATGCCAGCCGCTGGCAGGTGCTGCGGCGGGTGATCCTGCCCATCGTGAAGCCGGGGATCATCGCGGGCTCCATTCTGGTCTTTGTGCCGTCGCTGGGGGCCTATGTCACGCCGCGCATTCTGGGTGGCGGCAAGAACATGATGATCGGCAACTTCATCGAGCTGCAGTTCGGGCAGGGCCGCAACTGGCCCTTGGGGGCGTCGCTGTCGGTCACACTGCTGGTGATCGTTACGGCGGCCCTGCTGGTCTATGTGCGCTTTGCCAACCGGGATGCAACCCATGGCCAGTAACAGCTTTTCGATCAGCCGCCTGCCGGGCTTCAACACCGTGGCAATTCTGGTCTTTGCAGCGCTTTACCTGCCGATCATCGTGCTGGTGATCTACTCCTTCAATGCTGGCAAGTCGATTTCGGATTGGGAGGGATTTTCGCTGCGCTGGTATGGCGTCGCTTGGGCCAATGACGACGTGAAGGACGCCACGATCCGCTCGCTGTATCTGGCGCTGGCGGCGGCGGTGATCTCGACCGCAGTTGCGACCATGGCGGCGCTGGGCACGACGCGGCGGCGGGCTTTCAAGGGACAGACCTTCATCTATGTCATGATCAACCAGCCGCTGATGGTGCCCGAGATCGTGACCGCCGTGGCACTGCTGATCTTCTTTGCCGGGATCAAACAGGCGACGGGCTATCAGGGCATGGGCTATCTGGTGGCCGCCCATTCGGCCTTTTGCATTCCCTTTGCCTACCTGCCGATCCGGGCCCGGCTAGAGGGCATGGACCTGACGCTGGAAACCGCGGCTGCGGATCTTTATGCCAGCGACTGGCAGGCGTTTCGCCATGTCACGCTGCCGCTGTTGCTGCCGGGGATCCTTGCCGGCATGATGCTGGCCTTCGTCACCTCGCTGGACGATGTGGTGATCACGACCTTTATCAAATCCGCAGGTCAAGACACCCTGCCCACCTATATGCTGGGCCAGATCCGCCGTCAGGTGACGGCCGAGATCAACGCCATTTCTACCGCGCTGCTGGCGCTGACAGTACTGCTGCTGACCCTGTTCTTCGTGATGACGCGCAAGAAAGACTGAAAACCAAAACCACCGACCGGGAGAATGAGATGAAGAAACTTCTGACCACCATGGCCCTGCTGATGGCCTCGGCTACTCTGGCCCATGCCGCCGGCGAGTTGCAGCTATACAACTGGGGCGAATATACCAGCCCCGAGCTTCTCAAGAAGTTCGAGGCCGAAACAGGCATCAAGGTGACGGTCACCGACTATGACAGCAACGACACCGCTTTGGCCAAGATCGAGGCCGGCGGGTCGGGCTTTGACCTCGTGGTGCCTTCGGCCAACTTTGTGCCGATCTATATCGAGAAAGGACTGATCCAGGAGCTGGATCTTTCCAAGATCCCGCATCACGGCAATATCGCACCGGAATGGATGGACGTTGCCTATGACCCCGGGCGCAAATACACGATGCCGTGGCAGTGGGGCACAACCGGCATGGCGGTGAACCAAAAGGCCTATTCGGGCGACGTCAACACCTCCGCCATCTTCCTTGACCCGCCGCCGGAGTTGGTGGGCAAAGTCAATGTGACACCCGAGATGAATGACGTTCTGTCACTTACGACGATGTATATGGGCGGTGAGCCCTGTTCGGACGATCCCGAACTGATGAAGAAAGTCCGGGACAAACTTCTGGAAGCCAAGCCAAAATGGTTGTCGATGGACTATGGCATGACCGAGAAGATGTCGAACAACGATGTCGTGGCCTCGCTCTACTGGAACGGCGCCATCTTCCGCGCGCGTCTGGCCAACCCGGATGTAAAATACGGCTATCCCAAGGAAGGCTTCCCGCTCTGGATGGATCAGGTTGCCCTTTTGAAGGACGCCAAGAATGTCGAAGAGGCCTACAAGTTCCTCGATTTCATCGCGCTGCCGGAAAACGCGGCCTTGATCTCGGCCTTTGCGCGCTATGCCAATGGCATCAGCGGGTCGGAAGAGTTCATGCCAGCAGACATGAAGGACGCTCCGGAAATCGTCATTCCGGAAGAGTTCAAGGACAAGGGCCACTTCCTGATGACCTGCACCGGCAAGTCGCAGGAATACATCACCGCGATCTGGACCGAACTGCAGAAGTGATTGCCCCGCCTCTTTGAGGCGTCGCCCGTGCGGGGGGCCATGCCCCCCCGCACCCCCCATAGAAATTCATGAAGAGAAGAAGAGGCGCCCATGCGACTGTCTGATCTTTCGGCGTCGGACTTGTCGCGGCAGATCGCGGCGCGCAAGGTGGCACCGTCCGAGGTGATGGCGGATCATTTGGACCGGATCGCCGCAGTGAACGGTGCGGTCAACGCGGTGGTCAGCCTGCGGGACCGCGATGCGCTGATGGCCGAGGCGCGCGAGGCGGATGACGCAGAGCACACGGGCTGGCTGCATGGGGTGCCGCTGGCGGTGAAGGATCTGGTGCTGACGCGTGGATTGCGGACGACCATGGGGTCGCCGTTGCTGGCCGACTTCGTTCCGGAAAAGGATGACCTTCTGGCGGCGCGGATGCGCGCGGCTGGCGCCATCTTCATCGGTAAGACCAATACGCCGGAATGGGGCCATGGCAGCCATTCGTTCAACCCGGTCCATGGTGTCACGCGTAACCCCTATGACCTGACGCGGACGGCGGGCGGGTCATCCGGCGGGGCGGCGGCGGGACTGGCCGCGCGGATGCTGCCGGTTGCGGATGGGTCCGACATGATGGGCTCCCTGCGCAACCCCGCGGCGTTTTGCAACGTCTATGGCTTTCGTCCGTCGTGGGGCTTGGTGCCGGCTGATGCCGAGGGCGACACGCATCTGTCCACCCTGTCGACCGAAGGCCCGATGGGCCGCACCATCGAGGATGTGGCGCGCCTGCTTCAGGTGCAGGCCGGGCCCAACCCGGAAGCGCCCTTTGGCCGTCCGAACGAGGCGTTCGGCGACCTCTTGGTCACCGACATGCGCGGCAAGCGCCTGGCCTGGCTGGGCGATTGGGGCGGAGCCTATCAGATCGAGCCTGGAATTCTTGATCTTTGCGAGGCGGGGCTGCAGGTCTTTGTGGCGATGGGCGCCGTTGTTGAGCCGGTGCCACCACCGTTTGCCGCCGAGAGCCTGTGGCACGCCTGGGTCACGCTGCGCGCCATGCTCAATTCAAACGCGATGCGTGAGCGCTACGGCGACCCTGTCAAACGCGCCCTGCTGAAACCCGAAACGGTCTGGGAGATCGAGCAGGGGCTGGGGATGAGCGCTGACGCGGTTTATGCGGCCTCGGTGATCCGGTCGCAGTATTACGCCCAAATGGCGCGGCTCTTTCAACGATATGACGCGGTGGTTCTGCCGGTGGCGCAGGTCTGGCCGTTTCCGGTCGCCTGGCGCTGGCCGCAAGAGATCAACGGTCACCGGATGGACACCTATCACCGCTGGATGGAAGTGGTGATCCCGATAAGCCTGATCGGCCTTCCTGCCCTGTCGCTGCCGGTGGGCTTTGGGGCGACGGGTTTGCCCATGGGGATGCAACTGGCCGGGCCGGTCGGAGCGGATGCCAGGGTTCTGGCGATGGGGCAGCAGTATCACCTCGCCACAGACTGGCCGGGCAAGCGGCCGCCTCTGCTCTGACCGCTTGCCGGGTGGACCTTGCGCGACTATGGGTCAGACATGCTGTACCGCCTGATCATCGCGATGCTTTGGCCGTTCCTGATGCTTGCGCGTCTGGCTAAGGGTGAGAGCAGGCGCGATCTGGCCGAGCGATTGGGCCGGGCCGGGGGCGTCGGGCCGGTCCTGTGGCTGCATGGGGCGTCGAATGGCGAGGTGGCTTCGGCGCGCTGGCTGGTCGAGCGTCTTCGGCAGGCCCGGCCTGATTTGGCGGTGCTGGTGACCTGCAACACCCTGACCGCGCGTGCCATGGTGCGGGGCTGGGATATGCCGGGCGTGACGGCCGCACTGGCACCGGTGGACACCGGCTTTGCGATTGCGGGGTTCCTGAAACGCTGGCGACCACTGGCGTTGATCTCGCTGGAGGGAGAGCTTTGGCCCAACCGTTTTGCGGCCTGCGGTGCCGCCGACGTGCCGATCGTGATGTTGGGCGCACGGATGTCGGCCCGGTCTTTCGCGGTTTGGCAGCGATTTGGCGGGCGTGCCGCGGCGAGCCTTGCCGCCGTGCGCTTTGCATCAGCGCAAGACGCAGGCTCACGTCAACGGTTGAGCGACCTGGGCTTGCCTCCGGCAGCCCTGGGGCCGGAGTTTGATCTGAAAGCCGAAGCCATGGCGCACCTGCCCGCGCCCGACATGCTGCCCCGGGCACAGCGGGCAGGCTGGTTGTTGGCCGCCTCGACCCATGACTGCGAGGACGAGGCGATCCTGGACGCCTTTGTCGCGTCAGGGCTGCAGCACCTGATCCTTGCTCCGCGCCACGCATCGCGTGGCGACGCCCTTGCGGGGTTGCTGACGCGGCGGGGCCTGACGTTTCGGCGGCGCAGCCAGGGGGGTGGTCCGGGGGAGGCGCCCGTGTTGCTGGCCGACACGATGGGCGAGATGGATCTGTGGTATGAGCGCTGTGGAATATGCCTGATCGGCGGCACTCTGGTCGACAAGGGCGGCCATACGCCGTGGGAGCCTGCCCGTCACGGATGCGCCCTGCTGCACGGGCCCAGCCTGTGGAATTTCTCCGGACCCTTTGCCGCGCTGGATGCGGCGGGGGCGGCTTTGCCTGTTACCGCGCAGACCCTAGCCGCCGCCTTGGCCACACTCGATGGTGCGGTGCAGGACCGGATGGCTGTTGCGGCAAAGGACGTTTTGCAGGCAAAAGGCGATGCAACTGTGCTTTTTCAATCAATTCTGCGACACTCGCACTTGCCGCTGACCGCCGGAAAGCTTGCTTTATAAGCAAAGTATGCAATGATTGCGGAACGAGCAAATCCCGCGCAGACGGGTCCAGACTGCAGCACAGGCAAGTTGAACATGAATGCGATCCGACAAAGCCGGGTAACCGGGCAAGGCATTGTGACACCGCAAGTGGCGGCCCTGTGTTGGCGTCTGCGTCGGGGTCTGATTGAGGTGTTGCTGATCACGTCGCGTGAAACCGGGCGCTGGGTCATTCCGAAAGGGTGGCCGATCGGCGGTCTGACGTCGGCGGAAGCCGCCGAACGCGAGGCCTGGGAAGAGGCCGGGGTGCGCGGTCGGGTGCAGGACCAGCCGCTTGGTGAATATCTTTATCACAAAGTCACCGGCCCGGCCAAAGCCAAGCGCTGCAACGTGGCCGTCTTTGGCCTTGAAGTTCGCGACGTGAAAGACCGCTTTCCCGAGGCTGCCCAGCGGACACGAACGTGGTTTGCCCCAAGCGAGGCGGCCGGACTGGTTGCCGAGCCGGACTTGAGCGCGCTGCTGACCACAATCGCAGAGCATCCTGAATGCCTGAATGGCCGGAGTCTGGCTCCGCCGACTTGACATCTTGTTCAAAGTCCACAGTTAAGCTGGGTAGGCTCAATTCCCACGAGTGACTGAAACCGCGATGATCCGCTACGCCTTGCACTGCCAATCCGAGCACAGCTTTGACAGCTGGTTCCAGTCCGCCGAGGCGCTTGACGGGCTTCTGGCGTCCGGCCATGTCACTTGTCCGATTTGTGGTGCCAGCCGGGTCAGCAAGTCGCTGATGACACCTATGGTCCGGCCGGGGCGCAATGCGGCGGCCCCGTCGCTGCGGGATGCGGGGACCGAGCAAGAGGCCGCATTGGCCGCTCTTCGCGCCGAGGTCGAGGCGAACTCGGATTATGTGGGCTTGAACTTCGTGGCCGAAGCGCGCGCGATGCATGAAGGCACGGTCCGGGAACGGTCAATCTATGGTGAAGCGCGACCGGATGAAGCGATCAAGCTGCTGGAAGAGGGTGTGCCGGTTGCCCCCCTGCCCTTCATGCCCAGCCGCAAGACGAACTGAGAGCCTCTGACCTGAACCGGAAAGGGGGATGCCGCTGCAACCTGGAACATCGTCGCCATTTTCACCATACAGCTGATCCCGATTGGCACCGCCGGTGATCACGTCATTGCGGTCCGATCCCCAGATCCGGAAATAGACAGTGTCGCCCGGACAGGTTCCGTTCGCGGCCTGAGCCACCGACCCCATGCTCGCGGCTTCGATGCCGGCGAGCATACGTTCCGCGACGGACAGTCCCCATACAGGGTGTCCTGCTGAAAACCAGTCAGCCACAGGGTCCAGAGATAGCCCGCTCAAGGCGTTCCTTGGACAACGCCCCCAGATCGCTGACCTTGAGCGTGCCCCCCGAGATCCGGACGGCCAGAAGACGTGTCCAACCGCCATCGGGCAGCAGAAGCTCAGCCTGCTCATCCTGGCATATCCGGACATGAGCGGTGATCGTGGTGTCGCCGATGCGGTGGGCGGTAAAACCGGGGGTCCGGGCAATCTCGCGCAGGTGGGCGCCCGAAAGCCGGACGAAGACCAGTTGCTGCGCCAGATGCGGGCGGTCGACATAGGCCAGTTCGATCTGCCCGTCGCCGTCGAAATCGCCGGCACCGACCGGGGCCAGCCAGCGGCGCGGGGTGCCGATGAAGGGGGTTGCCGCCAGCCGTACAAGCGCCCCCTGTGGTGCTGCAAAACCCCAGACGGCCAGCCGCGCCCCCTGGCGAGGGTCGGCCTCGACCACCACGACTTCGGGCCGGTGATCGCCGGTTACATCCCAAAGTCGTGAGGCGACATCCTCGAACACCAGATCCCCCGGCAAGACGATCCGGTGAACTTCGCGGCTGGGATTGCAGGCGCTGCAGGCCAGCGTCTCGACATCGAGCACGGTAAAGTGCGGAATGCCGCCAAGGATGTCGTGGTCATAGTTGTCGGCGGGTTGGCTGAGGCGGGCGCGGACCGGCCAGGCAGGCCGGTTTGGGGCGGGGTCCGCGGGCGGGGCGGCAGTGCTTTCCACAAAGGACGCGGGCCCGTTCGACCAGGTCGGGTTTGCGAGGGCCGGGACAGCAAGACCGAGGGTCAGCGCAAGGGCCAGCCCGACAGCCGGCCCCCGCACCATCAGATCTGCTTTTCGGGCATCTGGACGCGCAGCCCGTCCAGTGCCGCCGACACTTTCAGCTGGCAAGTCAGGCGCGAGCGGACCGGATCGGGGTTCCATGCGAAGTCGAGCATGTCAGCCTCCATCGCGTCCTTTTTCGGCAGCCGGTCGACCCAGGCGGGATCGACATAGACGTGGCAGGTCGAACAGGCGCAGGCACCGCCGCAATCGGCCTCGATCCCCGGAATGCCGTTGTCGCGGGCCCCTTCCATCACGGTCAGGCCGTTTGACACGTCGACCACGTGTTCGCGGCCGCTGTGTTCCACATAGGTGATCTTCGCCATTCTTCGCCCTCTGCTTCGCCAGTGCGGGGTATCTAGCCCAGCTTCGGCCAGTCTGCCACCCCCATGTTGCGCCACAAGGTCTTCCATGACAGTCTGACACTGGCTGTTCTGGGGGATAGGCATGACACTGAAGGTGATCGGTGCCGGATTTGGCCGCACCGGAACGGATTCGATGCGCGAGGCGCTGAACATCCTGGGTTTTGGCCCCTGCCATCACATGTTTGAAGTCATCGCCCATCCCGACCAGCAGGCGGAGTGGCGGGCGATGGTGGCGGGCGGGTCGCGCGACTGGGACAAGCTGTTTGACGGCTATTCGTCCTGCGTCGACTGGCCCTCGGCCCACTATTGGCGCGAGTTGATGACGGCTTATCCGCAGGCCCGGGTGATCCTGACCTGGCGCAGCCCGGAAAGCTGGTGGCAGAGCTTTGCCAACACCCTGTTGAAGGCCTTTGACCCCAACGGCGACCCGGCGTCGCTGGGCCGTGCTTTGATTGATGCCCAGGTTTTCGGCCACCGGGCCGTTGATCGCGACCATGCCATTGCCGTCTATGAGGCCCATGTCGCAGCGGTCATGGCCGAGGTGCCGCCTGGGCGACTGCTGGTGCATCGTCTTGGCGATGGTTGGCCGGCGCTTTGCGCTCATCTTGGCGTGCCGGCTCCTGAACAACCCTATCCCAGCGCAAACGCGGCCGATACCTTTCAAGATCGGCTCACTTCGGCAAGGCTCCAGACCTGACGCGCTTGCCCAAGACAGATGTTCGTTCTATATCCGTTCTCATGTCCGACTGGCTGACCCCGACCCCGCGCCCCAACTCCTGGCCGCGCCCGCCCGCGGCCCTGCCCGCCGCCCGGCTGAACGAGCCTTCGGCGGGGGCGCGGGTCTGTGTGGCGGGGTTGGTGCTGGTGCGCCAGCGGCCGGGCACTGCCAAGGGCGTGATCTTTGTCACGCTGGAGGATGAAACCGGCACCGCCAATGTCGTGGTCTGGGCAAGCGTCTATGAACGCTTTCGCCGGGCCGTGATCTCGGGCCGGTTGTTGCGCGTCACCGGGCGGTTGCAGCGCGAGGCGGGGGTGGTGCATGTCGTGGCCGAGCAGATCGAGGATCTGTCCCCCCTGCTCGACACGCTGCTGCACCCCGAATTCAGGGCCGACATTGCCCGCGCCGGCGATCAGCCCTGAGGATTGGTGCTGAAGACTTTCCTGCGGCGGCATTTGTCCTTATGATGCGGCCAACGATGCCGGGACCACCCGGCCAGCAGGGGACGGCAGGCCTTCATGACCACGACGCAACTGACCGGCCTTCTGACCGCATTGGCCCTTGCGGCTTGCGGATCGCAGATCGCGGTCAAGGCCCCGACCTCGGGCGACCTTGCGGCGGAAGGGGTTCAGACCTTGGGCGCAGGCCCGCCGCCCGGCCCCGAGGGGACGTGCTGGGCGCATGATCTGATCCCGGCGGTCTATGAAACCGAGACCGAGCAGACCCTTGTCACCCCCGAGGTTCGGGACGCGGCGGGCGAAGTCGTGCGCCCGGCGGCCTACAAGTCGGTCGCGACCCTGCGCGAGGTCAGCCCGCGGCGGGACCTCTGGTTCAAGTCCCCCTGCCCCGAAGAGATGACACAGGACTTTCTGGCAACCCTGCAACGCGCCCTGAAGGCGCGCGGTTATTACACCCTGGCCCTGACCGCGGAAATGGACGCCCCCACCCGCGAGGCCCTGCGCCGCTATCAGGCCGACCGCGGGCTGGACAGCCCGTTTCTGTCGCTTGCAGCGGCGCGGGATCTGGGCCTTTTGACGACGGCGCTGGACGAGCTTTAGGGCGAATGTCGCGCAGATGTCTCTTTTGACGACATCTTATTTTATCAAATTAAAACAACAAGATAGATGTTTCCATTAACCTGAACTCAACACTTTCGCGCCGGCGATTTCGCCCCGAAAATCGCCCCGAAGGGTCAGCGTCGCAGGCGCGACCCTCCATCCCTTTTCACCCCGGCACCCCGGCTTTTCGCCCCCCGCCTTTCGCCCCCCCCCTTTCGCCTTGGAAAAGGGCGGCAGGTTGCCCTGCCGCCCTTGTCCTGTGGCCGCGATGGTCCGCGGTCTTACTGGATGGTCAGCGCGACAAAGCGCGGGTCGCCGCCATGGCGGACCAGAAGCAGAAGGGACTTGCGTCCGGCATCCTTGGCCTCGGTCAGACGGTCCTGAATGTCCTTCGTGGTCGCGACCGGCTGCTGGCCGGCCTCGGTGATCACGTCGCCGTCACGCAGGCCCTTTTCATAGGCTTCGGACGCCACATCGACCTTGGAGATCACCAGCCCCTTGTCGCCCATCGCCATGCCAAGACCTTCGGCCAGATCGTCGGTCAACGGCATCAGGGTCAGGCCAAGGATGTCCGTCGTCACAGGCACCTCGGGCTTGCTTTCCGTGGCGACCGGCACTGCGGCCGCTTCGGCCTCTTCGCGGCGGCCAAGCTTGACCTCGAGATCGACCTTTTCACCCGCCCTGAGCACGACGACCGGCACAACCTCGCCAATCGGCGCGTCGGCAACCAGATTGACCAACGCACGGCTGTCCTGCACGTCAGAGCCGTTGAAAAGCTGGATCACGTCGCCTGACAGGATGCCCGCTTCCTTGCCGGGGCCGTCGGGAACGTCTGTCACCAGCGCCCCTTTGGCCTCGGCCAGACCCATGGCGTCGGCCACGTCTTGTGTCACGTCCTGAATGCGGACGCCAAGCCAGCCACGGCGGGTCTCGCCAAATTGCTGCAACTGGGCGACAACCTTGCTGACGACATTGGACGCCATCGAGAAGCCGATGCCGATCGAGCCGCCCGAAGGTGACAGGATCGCGGTGTTCATGCCGATGACTTCGCCGTTGAGGTTGAAGAGCGGCCCGCCCGAGTTGCCCTTGTTGATGGCAGCGTCGGTCTGCAGGAAGTCGTCATAGGTGCCGTTCAGCTCGCGTCCGCGCGCCGAAACGATCCCGGCCGAGACCGAAAAGCCCTGACCAAGCGGGTTGCCCATGGCGACGACCCAGTCGCCAACGCGCATCTTGTCGCTGTCGCCAAAGCTGACGAAGGGCAAGGGCTCGGGGCTTTCGATCTTGAGCAGGGCCACGTCGGTCTTGAGGTCGGTGCCGACCAGTTTGGCCGTATAGGTCTTGTGCGCCGCGCCAAACATCTCGATCTGGATGTCGTCGGCGCCCTCGATCACATGGTTGTTGGTGACGATATAGCCGTCAGCCGAGATGACATAGCCCGAGCCCAGCGCCTCGGACCGCTCTGGCGGACGCTGTTGCGGCGCCTGATTGCCCTGACCGTTTTCGTCCATGAAGTCCTGGAAGAACTTCTCGAAGGGCGAACCGGGCGGGACCTGCGGCATGCCGTCGGCCGGGGCCGCGACGATGGACGAGGTGGTGATGTTCACCACCGCCGGGCTGAACTTTTCGGCAAGATCGGCAAAGCTTGTGGGGATGCCCTGTGCCATGACCGGGGCGATCCCGGACAGCGACAGGGACAGGCCAAGGCCCAGCGCCATCAGCATGCGGCGCGGGCGTGCCTTGGTTGGAAACGGGATGATGGAATTGGCAAGAAGCACGTTCGAACTCCTCTCGATGTGCACGGCCCCGCATGGTGCGGGGCCGGGAAAGTATGCCTGCAATATCGGCCCGATGGCGCGATTTGCAATGCACGAGACGTCACCTCGGCTCAAAGCCGCGTGAGGGCCGCGTGTTCAGCTCAGGGTGCCGGGGCCGCTGGCACCTTGCTGGGGTCCTCTGCCTTGAAATAGCGGAAGAACTCGCTTTCCGGGGACATCACGATCGAGGTGTTGTCACCGGGCAAGGCCCGGGCATAGGCCGTCATCGACCGGGTAAAGGCAAAGAATTCCGGGTCCTTGCCATAGGCCGCGGCATAGATCGCGATGCGCTTGGCGTCGGCCTGACCACGGATGATCTCGGCTTCCTTGGTGGCCTGCGAGGTGATCTCGATGGCGGAGCGGTCGGCTTCGGCCTTGATCTTTTGCGCCGCCTCGTTGCCGCGCGCCACCTCGTCGGTCGCCTCGCGCTGGCGTTCGGCCTGCATCCGCGTGTAGGTCGCCTCAAGGTTCTGCTTGGGCAGGTCGGTGCGGGTCAGACGCACGTCGATCACGTCGACGCCCAGCGTTTCGGCCTTGGCGCGGGCGTTGTCGCGGATCTTGTTCATCAACCCGACCCGGTCAACCGACAGCACGGCCTTGGAGGGCACAGAGCCCAGCACGGCGCGGATCTCGGCATTGATGATCTGGTTGAGGTTGGCGCGGGCGGCCTCGATCCCGCCCGAGCCCACGGCACGGCGGAACTTCTCGACATCCTTGATGCGCCAGCGGGCAAAGGCATCGACGACCAGACGGCGGTCATCCAGCGGCGTGACCTCGAGCGGATTGGTCGGCAGGCCCAGAATGCGGTCGTCATAGCGCAGGATGTCCTGAATGAACGGGACCTTGGGGTAAAGGCCGGGTTCGCTGCGGACCGCCTTGATTTCGCCGAACTGCAGCACCAGCACCTTTTCGCGTTCGTCCACGGTAAAGACCGAGGACAGGGCGGTGGCCAGAACGATGACGACGGCGGGGATGACATAAACCATACGCATTATTTGGTCACTCCCTTGGCCGCACCACTGACAAGATCGTTCAGCGGCAGATAGGGGACGACCCCGCCCGCGCCGCCGGACACGCCGTCCATGATGACCTTGTTCATGCCTGACAGCACCTGTTCCATGGTTTCGATGTAAAGCCGCTGCCGGGTCACGTCGGGCGCCTTGACGTATTCGGCATAGATCGACAGGAAGCGGGCGGCGTCGCCCTCGGCCTGATTGACGACCTGCGCGGAATAGCCCTGCGCCTGCTGGGCGATCTGGGCCGCGTCGCCGCGCGAGGCGGCGGTGACCTTGTTGGCATAGGCATCGGCCTCTTTCTGCAACTGGTCGCGCTGCTGCTGGGCGGCCTGCACGGCGCGGAAGCTGTCGATGACCTCCTTGGGCGGGTCGGCCTTGTCAAAGTTGACCCGCACGATGGTGATGCCGCTGTCATAGGCGTCGAGGTTGGTCTGCACCTCCTGACCCAGTTCGGTCGCGACGATGCC